>CBDUUO010000832.1:0-1502 GCA_965370395.1 uncultured bacterium | reverse complement strand
TTAAACCTTCCCTGCAAAATTAAAATACTGCCGGCCGTCCAGAATATCTTTAACTTCAATGACGACTTTTCCATTTTCGAATTTGCGGTTCAACGGCGCCGGGTTGCAACCGCCTTTGACTTCATTAACCAGAACGGAAGCGAATTTACGGCCGCAATTGCGACAGACCATATAATCACCTTCCTGATAATAGCCTTTGCCCGCCGGCCAGCAGACATCACAGGCATCAAAGGCAGCCCGAATGATGCCGTCTGAGCTTTTGAGAACAAAATATTTGATATTGAATTCGCCGGCCACGTGTTGAAAATGCCGGGCCTTGCCGTCTTCAAAAAGACTTGCCGGAAGGCTGATCTGAGAGGCGTTATTTTCAGATGTAAATGAAGCGGCCACAGGTGCGGTCTCCGAACGATCATAGCCGGCATAATATATTCCGCCACCCACGATGAGCACCGAGCATACGATTGCTACGATAAGCGGCAGGCGCCCTTTTTTTTCAGTACCCAGAACAACATCTTTTTTGGCCTGCCGTTTTTCGAGCGTTATCTTTTTATTTTGTGCAGGCGCTGATGGATTTTCTTTAATTGATTTAACGTTTTTTTTCTTTCCTTTTGACATGATCGGCTTCTCCTTCATTACTTTTTATTTAAAATTTTCGCATGCTAACCCCTTTTGAGAAATTGTGCTCAGATCAAAAATCCAGGAATGCAAGGGACATCAATAATAGGCTATATACCTGGTCCCGATAAAAATGTTTCAATTTTGCTTTTTCAAAGGAAACCAATATAACGCATCAGCCCTCACTTATCCTTTCCTCAGTTTGAGGATAAGTGTATGCTGCAATAAAGATGCAACCAGAGCTAAGCCAACAGGAAAGATGAACCCTGCACCTCAAGGGTTCAATACAAAATAGAGAGGGTTTGTAGGTAGATGGGTGGGGCTTTATTTATTTTACCGGCAATGAAACGCCGGTTAGATTGAGTTGCTCGGAAATTGTCTGTTGCGATATCGCTGGAGATAAATCCCATCCCGATCGGATCGGGGGCCACCGTCTGGTGGCTTGTCATGCAACACTCAGGGATCTTGATCTCAACAGTTGTGGCCATTTCACAGCTGTTTTTCATGGTCCCGGAACAACAATTCGGTGCAGCCAGACTTGCTGATCCCATCGCGGTATGCTGATGGGCCATTGCCATCTCATAGGCGCATTTAGCTGCGCAATCAGAATAGCCGAAAGCTCCTGATAATAGCACGGTAACGCTAAATAGAAATGCTATGGTTATGGCAATAGATTTTTTCATATTCAGACAAACAATTCCTAGTTTTTTAGTATAGTATAGATCCGCGGTTTTTCTGTCAAGATAATTTTTTCTTGAGTTATTGATAATGATATGGCCCTCTTGGTTAAGGATCTTTACAAGGCATGCGTTCATATATATATTTACCAAAACGTTAAGTTCGTATAGGGAAGTTGCGGATAAAACTGAGGACCCCAATTTAATTAG
>CBDUUO010000831.1:0-1505 GCA_965370395.1 uncultured bacterium | reverse complement strand
ATATTTTTTTGCGTAATCTGCGGATAATATTTTTTTGCGTAATCTGTGGATTATAACTAGTGTTTTCCATTTTGTTTACGATCAATTTGGGTCGGATTATTGAGGTTGGGGCATGCCACGCCAAAAAGGAACAAAAGTAACGCAGTTAATTGCCAAGGGAGTCCGAATTGCCTGTCCGCAAAGTATCGAAATCGGCGCAGAGGTTGATGTTGATAGAATCTCAGGCGACGGTGTGACGATACATGCGGGTTCTAAGATCTTCGGCGATGCGACGGTAATTTTAAAAGGCGCCGTAATCGGATTTGAAGCCCCGGTTACAGTTAAGAACTGTCAGATCGGGCCCGAGGTTGAACTTAAGGGTGGTTTTTTTGAAGATGCCGTTTTTCTGGCAAACGCCAAAGCCGGCCTAGGATCTCATGTGCGCGAAGCAAGTATTTTCGAAGAGCGGGCGGGCATTGCGCATACCGTGGGGACCAAACATACGATCCTCTTTCCGTTTGTCACCCTGGGAAGTTTAATTAATTTTTGCGATTGCCTGATGGCCGGCGGAACCAGTCGCAAAAATCACAGTGAGGTGGGCAGTTCCTATATTCATTTTAACTTTACACCCAATCAGGACAAGGTGACTGCGTCCCTGATCGGTGATGTGCCAAAAGGAGTGATGTTAAATCAACCGCCGATATTCTTGGGCGGGCAGGGCGGGTTGGTCGGCCCCTGTCGGCTGGCTTACGGGACCACGGTGGCTGCCGGTACGATTGTTCGCAAGGATGAACTCAGGCCCGGGCGCCTTTTGTTTGGTGGTGCACAGAAAGGCGGTAATTTGTCATTCAAACCCGGACGGTATCGAAACGAAAAACGGGTGGTGATCAACAATATCGTTTATATTGCCAATCTGATTGCTTTGGGCCAATGGTACCGCCACGTGCGCAGCCAGTTTATTTCAGAATATTTTCCGGAAACGCTGCTGGCCGGACTCGAAGAAAAACTGAATCGTGCAATCTCAGAGCGGGTCAATCGGCTTGAAGACCTTTGCAGTAAGATACAAAAATACCTGGAGATGGAGACACAAAAAAGCAATGAGCGTGCCCGGTCATCTCCTGCACTGAAGCAAAAACAGGAATGGGTGGCCCGGTGGTCCCGGATGAAAGATTTGCTCGATCAGAGCCGGACCGAAACAGGAGACACGGGCGACCGAGATTCCTTTCTTGAAAAAGTCCAAAAGGGCATCAAGAAAAGCGGCTTGGATTATATTGCCGTGATTCAGGGACTACCACCGTCCGATGGGACCATCGGAACCCAATGGCTCCAGGGAATTGTTGATCGGGTGGTCACTGAGGCATTAAACCTTATTCCATCATTTAGGTGATAACAATTGGCGCATAACTCGGATTAAGAAAGTCCGCAGATTTCGCAGAAATAAATATTATCCGCAGATTACATAGATGGATTGGAACGGAAAGAGAAAAATCAATCCACAGATTACGCAGATTACACAGATTTCAAAA
>CBDUUO010000830.1:0-1522 GCA_965370395.1 uncultured bacterium | reverse complement strand
TAGATCGTTCCGTTTTCTTGTGGTACTATATGAAAAATCACGAAAATATGAAAGGCAGGGGTGCTGCACAAAGCCATTTTCGTGATTTCGTGGCTGAAGGTATTGACCATTCAGTTTGCCGTGTTGCGGCTGGGCATGGTCTTTAATTTTACGACACCGATAGCTGACGATCTTTATCAAAATACGCTAAGGCTGTTTAGTTAAGGTTTTTCGTTTTGATCCATATCCTGTTCTTCAGGTAATGGGGTTGGGTCAAAGCCGGTTTCGGCGAAATAGATCTGTCGTAGCAGTTCTCGCCAGCGCTTAAACTGTTCTTCAGCGGTTCCGGTCAATTCGTATTGTTGCCCTTCAAATTCCATTATAACGGGCTGCATTTCATCTCCAAATGATTCACTGAGCTCCTCAATTGCAGCAGAATGCATTTCAGCCTCCTTAGATACATTCCATCCGCTAATAAACACCTGCCCCCCAACTAGAACCATTGCCGGAGCAACAACGACCCGCGCTATGTTGGAGTCCTGTGATCCCGCCACAATCGCCCCTGCGATTAACAAGGCGCCGAGCAGTTGTTTGGTCAGCGCTTCTTGTTTGATTTTTTTTATGGCTTCCCGTTCGGTTAAGTTCAGTTTGCGCCAATTTTCGTATGGCGGCCACATTTCATTATAAAACCCTTCATATTGTTGATTCAGGGTGTCCACATACATGTATTCACGCTCTCTGATGTTCAGCAGGCGGTCCATCATGGGGTCATTGTCTGCCGGCAGCCGCTTAACGCTTAACCGGCCTTTTTTGTCTTTCGTGAGATAGCCGCCAAATGCGTCCGGTGCGAACTCCTGTGCAAATTTGAGCTTGGAAACGGTACGAATGGTTTCAATTTCGGCAACACTCAGTTTTATTTTATACTCAGCCATATCATTGGCGATGGTATTGTATATATCCTGATAAGCATCTTTTTCTCCCGCCTGATTACCGGAATAATAAGACTCTGACGCCTTAGTGCTGTATTTCTTTTTAAACCACCTTTTACCGGTGGCATCCACCACATCGACCTCTAAAATCAATTTCTCGCCATTGGATTCGAGTATTTTGCCTTTCACCAACAGGTCGACACTGTTGGTTTCGGCCGGAATCACCTGGATGGCACCCCAATGACCGCTCTGATGCAGGGTATTTTTGAGGTGATAGGGCATAAAATGGGTTTCGGCTTTGCGAATTTCAGCATTTGTTCCTTCATCTTTGGCATCTTCGGGGGTCAATTCTTTACTTTCGAAAACAAGGATGCCCACATCAATTAACTGTTCTTCAGGAATTTCGGCTTTGGCCTGCTCAATCGGAGTCGGGCCAACTTTTTGAGAGCCATAGGTGGCACAGCCCGCCAAGACGACGATGCAGCTAAAAGTCAATAAGCAGTTGTAAATGCTGGATCTCATTTTTTATACACGTCTCGGAATTTCTATTATTATTGAAATCATGCAGCTTTTAACGACACCGGTTTTATGCCGCCTGTATGGAATGATGGAAT
>CBDUUO010000829.1:0-1531 GCA_965370395.1 uncultured bacterium | reverse complement strand
TAAAATCTTGCCCCGTTTTTTTTACACTTCTTTGAATTGTGTTTTGGCTCCCCTGCGTTAAAATTAAAACCAAATGGCAAGGTCTAAACCGTTAAATAGAAGTGGTATCAAAACCATTACAGATGCGAAAGGAGTAACCCATGAAACCCACTCGTTTAAAATCATTTATTTTGATTATCGTCTTGATTGCTGCTACCGGAGCTGCGATGGCCTATTCGGTCGGCGCCGGGAAATCCTGGCTTTCAGGCCGGGTCACCCCCTCTGGGGTACACACCCCCCGCATTGAATCCGGCCCGGTAACCCTTAACGCCCGCCTGGTCCAAAATAAAGTGTTGCAGGGATCTGACGGCAAAGTCAATCTGGCTTTAACCCTGCGTGCCGATGAAAGCTTCGATCCGGAATCAGCAGAATCCCGCAATGTCGATATGGTCATCGTATTGGATCGCAGCGGTTCGATGAACGGCCGTAAACTCAATGACGCCCGGCAGGCGATTTTAAACCTTTTATCCGGCCTGACCGCCGCAGACCGCTTTGCCCTGATCACGTATTCGGATGGGGTTCAGCAGATCACTGGTTTAAAACATGTTACCGAAGATCATGGCGAACAGCTGCAAGCGCTGGTTAGCGGCATTAAAGCCGGCGGCGGAACCAATCTGGGTGCCGGACTCCGGGCAGGCATCAACGTTATTCTATCGGCGCATGAAAATGGAAATGCCAGAAAGCTAATTCTTATCTCCGACGGGCTTGCCAATAAAGGCATTACCGATTCCACCCGGCTTGGCCGGATGGCCGGGGTGGCTGTGGAAAAAGAATTTGCTGTCAGCACCGTCGGGGTGGGAAACAATTTCAACGAACAGCTGATGACCACCATTGCCGACCGCGGCGCCGGAAATTACTATTATCTGGAAAATCCAACGGCATTTGCAGAAGTATTTCAAAAGGAATTTTTCTACACCCGCGCAACGGTGGCAACCAATGTTTCGATATCTTTCCTGCTGGGCAACGGCATAGCCATCGTCGATGCCGCCGGTTATCCGATTACCATTCAAAAAGATCATGCTGTTTTTTATCCGGGCGATTTGCGCTCCGGTCAAACCCGCAAATTGTTTCTGACGCTGCAGGTGCCCACCGGCGCAACGGGAAGTTTTGAAATAGGCCGAATCAAGGCCCGCTATCGTTTCAACGGCCAGCCGATGGAAACCGCCCTGGACGGTTCTTATAAAATTGCCTGCGTCAAAAATCAAAAAGAAGTTCGGGCCTCCATCGACAAAACATCCTGGGGCCAAAAAGTCATTCGGGAAGATTATAACCGGCTGAAACAGGAAGTTGCCGCTGACATCAAAACCGGTAAAAAGCAAAAAGCCCTGCAGCGCATCAACCGCTATTACCGTGAGCAAGAATCGATCAATGCAACCGTCGGTTCGGCCGAGGTCACCCAAAATCTGGACCGGGATCTCAAAGACCTGCAGCAAAGGGTCGAAGATACTTTTAAAGGGTCTCCGTCCGCGGTTTCCCGTAAGCAAAAAGCCAA
>CBDUUO010000828.1:0-1534 GCA_965370395.1 uncultured bacterium | reverse complement strand
TCTTTAGCGGCGATAAATCATTGCAGAAATGCGAACCTGGTGCGGTCGTGATGGAAGCGCTAAAGGCTGCTGTTCTAAAACTTCCCTTGAATAAAAGCTTAGGCTTTGCATGGCTGATTGCTTACAAAATTAAGGGCAAATATACACCTAATTTTCAAATCGGATACCGTGGATATATTCAAATGGCCCTGAGGTCGGGCAATTATAGATATATCAATGCAGATGTTTTGTACAAAGGGCACAAGGTAGCAAAGGATCTGTTAACAGGCAACTGTGTAATAACCGGTGAGGCTGAAAATGATAAGGCAACCGGCTATTTTGCATATATTGAGTTGCTGAACGGCTTTAAAAAATCAGTTTTCTGGACACGGAAAGAAGTTGAAATTCACGCAAGGCGGTTTTCGAAATCATACGGCTCAAGCTTTTCGCCATGGAACTCTGATTTTGATCAGATGGCAATCAAGACAGTTTTGACAGCATTGTTGAAAAAATATGGCATTCTGTCGGTTGAAATGGCCAGCGCTCTTGGTAGTCCCGATGTTGATGAAATGACACCAGAAGGCCAGCTCGAAAACAAGGTAAGAGATAATGCGAATAAAAAGGTTATCGATCTTGAACCGGCTCCTGAACCCGAAAATGACGATATTTCTCCAAATCTCGAAATGTCAGAGGCGGCGAAGGCTGAGGTTGAAGCGGCTGAAAACGCAACTGTCAAACAAAATATGCCGGATTGGTAAGAAGTTTGTGCAAAAATTAAAATAAATAAAAAGAAAGGAAAAATTATGAAAATTGAAAAACATTTAAATCTGTTGGGTTTGCCTGCGATGGATAAGGTTACAGGTTTTAGGGGGATAGTTTCGTCAATAAGTTTCGATCTGTATGGTTGCGTGCAAGGAATAATCACTTCGCGAGTTGGACAAGACGGAAAATATGGAGAGTCCAGATGGTTTGATATTAATAGGCTAAAAATAGTTGGCAAAGAGCCTGTTATGGAGCGACCTGATTATATTTTCGGACCTGCTGCAGACGGAGATAGAGGGCCAGCAATGAAACCAATTGAATCTGGATACTAACAAAAGCTGCATGATTAATATAAAACAAATCGCATCCGGATCAACAGGCAACTGTTATCGCCTGTCAGACGGAAAAACAAGCCTTCTTCTTGAATGCGGGATTGCTTTCAAAAAGATTCAGCAAGCGATAGGATTTAAGGTCTCAAGTATTTCCGCCTGTCTGATTACGCACGAGCATGGGGATCATTCCAAGTCGGTCAAGGACATGATGAGAGCCGGATGCGATTGCTATATGAGTGCCGGAACTGCAAGCGCCCTGGGGTTGAAATCCGGCCCCAGGGTAAAAATTATATCATCCCAAAAACAGTTCAAGGTTGGCACATGGACAATTCTTCCTTTTGATGCAATTCATGATTGCCTTGAGCCGCTTGGGTTTTTACTTGTGAGCGGAAAGAATAAGGTATTATTTGCCACAGACACGGCTTATGTCAGATATCGTTTTAATGGCCTTACGCATATTC
>CBDUUO010000827.1:0-1535 GCA_965370395.1 uncultured bacterium | reverse complement strand
TGGCTGAGGGACCAGGATTCGAACCTGGGTTAACGGGGCCAGAACCCGTCGTCCTGCCGCTAGACGATCCCTCAGTGCTGTAACCTGTAATTAATACATACAGGTATGAGCGCAGTCAAGTCAATTTTGGTTTACGTATGGTCAATTGGTTAAATAGTTGATTGGTCGAATAGTCAAATAATCGATGGATGCATTCCTTCCAAACGATTTAACTGCTTAACCAATTAACAACTTGACTTTTAAATATTATCTTCTTTCCTCTTTTTGAGATATTTTATATAGCCATTTAGTAAACGGATAGCAATTTTAATTTTTTCAATCAGATCATTGAAATAATTTTTGTCTATATACTCACATTCTAAGGCAGTATCCATCTGATTCATGAGTTCATAAAGAGATCCCCTTGATTGTCTGCAAAATTGGATATTTTCCTGATAATGGTATCTGCCATAGCCTCGGCAATACAATCGGTTGCAGATCTGGATGAACGTATCATCTGGTTAGATAATCTATATTTTTCCTCCTTTGGGAAATTCTTGCACAAACTCCATATTTCAGCTCTTATAATCTTACACTGTTGCCACACCTCAAGATCTCGAAAATCACCATATTTCTTCTCTTTATTTTCCATTAATCATATTCCATATTAAACAAATTAAGCATTCAACAATTTGACCATTTGACAAATCAACTATTCAACCAATTAACGAATTATCGAATTAACCCTTTTCTTCAATAAACCGGATGGCTTTGTTCAACCTTGAAATTACCTTATCCTTGCCGAGGATGGCGGTCACTTCAAAAATACCGGGACTGGCGGTTTTTCCGGTGAGGGCCACGCGTACGGGTTGGGCTATTTTTCCCAGCTTGAGGCCGGTTTGGTCCATTACGGCCTTAAAGGCGGTTTCCAATTTTTTTTCGGAAAAATCTTCCAGTTTTTCAAATTGGTCGATCAACAGCTGTAAGGCTTCAACCGCCACTGGTTTTAGAAATTTTTTGGCGGCCTTTTCTTCATAGCTGATGTCGTCTGCAAAATAAAACAAGGCGCTTTCAGCCATTTCTTCCAGCGTTTTGCTGCGGGCGTGCAGGGTCTCGATGATCCTCTCCATCAGGCCGCTGTCCCCATCCTCAACCTCTATGCCGCGGTGTTTTAAAAAGGGCTTAAGGGGCTCCACGAGTTTTTCAGGGGGAGTGGCCCGAATATGATCGGCATTGAGCGATAAAAGCTTTTCCGGATCAAAAACCCCGGCGGAACGCCCGATGTGTTCCAGATCAAACACCTCGATCAGCTCCCGGCGGGTAAAAAATTCCTGATCACCATGGGACCAGCCCAGCCGGACCAGGTAGTTGAGCATGGCATCCGGCAGGTAACCCATGTCCCGATAGGCTGAAACAGACACGGCGCCATGGCGCTTGCTGAAGCGGCTTTTGTCTGTTCCCAGCACCATGGGCACATGGCCAAAAATCGGCAGCGGACAATCCAGCGCGTTATAAATGAGTATTTGTTTGGGGGTGTTCATGACGTGATCATCGCC
>CBDUUO010000826.1:0-1535 GCA_965370395.1 uncultured bacterium | reverse complement strand
GCACTATAAAGATATGGGATTATCGGGTCAAGAAAAAACCTCACCCATCAAGATTCGAATTCTGTTTATTTTCAGAGACCACTTAAACGGGTCATTGCCGGCTGCGATTCGACCTATACCGCCCAAGTCTTGCCGCCTGGTTTCCACGGATTCCTTCTTGACCCGCCACCGCCATTAAATATACTATGCCATGTATTTTCCAGACGTGTAATCCATATCCCGTATGTACCGATGCTGATTTGTTTGTCTGGAAGGATGGTTTTCATGCGTGTAAAAAGACGATTGGTTACCGTAGCGCTTGGTTTCCTGGTGTCGATAGCGGTTATGTTTCCGACCCACCTAATTGCAGCAGCGAAACCCTTTATTTTCGGATTGCTTCTGGTCGGCCCCCACAACGATCAAGGGTTGAGCCAGGCACATTACGAGGGTGGCAAATATGTCGTCGAGGCCATACCCGGAACGAAGATGATTTACATTGACCGGACCAACTCGACCGATCGCCCGGACGTGACGATTACGCAGCTGGTGGATGATATGGTGGAGAAAGGTGCCAAACTGATCATCGCCAACTCGGTCGACATGCAAGACGGTATCCGTGAAGCGGCCTTAAAGCATCCCCGGATCAAATTTATTCAAATATCCGGAGATGATGTGCTTAGCGGAAAGGCACCTAAAAATCTCAGCAATTTAATGGGCCGCATGGAATACGGTAAAATGATGGCCGGATATGCTGCCGCAATGACCACCCAAACAGGTAAGATCGGTTATCTTGGAGCCGTTATCAACCAGGAAACCCGCCGGCTGGCATCTTCCTGTTATCTGGGTGCTAAATATGCCTGGACAAACGTGCTCAAAAAAGACCCGAAGGACTTGAAATTTCAAGTGAAGTGGATTGGTTTCTGGTTTAATATCCCCGGTGTAACCGCCGACCCGAGCGAGGTTTCCAATTACTTTTTCGATAACGGCTACGATGTCGTCATCTCAGGTATTACGCCGAGCGAGACCCCTGTCCTTGCGACACAAAAGAACCAGGAAGATAAAACCGTGTGGGCGATACCCTATGATAATGTCGGGACATGTGAAAGCGAGTCTGATGTTTGCCTTGGGGTACCCTATTTTAACTGGGGCCCAGGATATTTAAACTTTATCAAAGCTGCCAGATCCGGCAGATGGGCGTCCAAATGGATCTGGCTCGGTCCGGATTGGAAAGATATTAACAATCGCGATACCACTGCCGTTGGCTTCGTTGCCGGCCCGGCACTTTCAGCGCTCGCAAGGGCACAACTGGATAAATTTACCAGAGATCTTGCAAGCGGAAAAGTCAATCTATTTAAAGGCCCTCTGAATTATCAGGACGGCAAACCGTTTGTTAAGGCCGGTAAAACCGCCAGTGACAAACAGATCTGGTATATGGAACAGCTGCTGCAGGGAATGTATGGGGACAGCAGCGCCAAGTGATGTTCAATCTAGAAATGGGTCTTTTTCGCTTTGTGTTGATGGGCGTTGTTCTCCGCGGGAAATAGAGCATAGCGCAT
>CBDUUO010000825.1:0-1548 GCA_965370395.1 uncultured bacterium | reverse complement strand
CCCAGCAGCATGAGAAGGGTGGTGGTTTTGCCGGCACCGTTGGGGCCCAAAAAGCCGAAAATTTCGCCCGCATTCACGCTAAACGAAAGATTTTCAACAGCCGCCCGGCCATTGTAAATTTTGCTCAGTTCCTGAGTTTCGATAACGGCTTCGGTGCTCATTTTAACGCCTTCCCAACCAGCGGAATAATCCGAAAAGTCCGCCGATCACCACTACGATAATACCGATGCCGATCCAGCCCCACGCCGCAGAGGCTTTGACCGTGGTGCGAAACTCAATGCTCTTGGATGCTTTTTCGCCCTCCACGTTGACCGCCACCGAGTAGTCGCCCACCAGGGCATCTTCATAGGGTGTAATGATTACCTCTACCTGTTTGAGATCACCGGGCTCTATCGCGTCGATTTTCTCCGGTTTAAACTCAACCTTCCAATTTTCCGGCTTGAAGGTCATGAATTTGATGTCGCTGTTTTTGGCCGAGCCGGTGTTTCTAACATAAAAGGACATATTGGCAGGCCGTCCCTGCCTGGCATCCAGGGACAACAGACCCGAAGGTGTTCCCACCTCAAGTCCATAAGTACCGGTCAGTACGACCATCAATTTGGCTTCGGCATTGGCATCGCCGGAACTGATACGCACATTGAAGGGATATTCACCGGCGGCAGCTCCCATGGCGGGTTTAACCTCCACCGCAACGCTGGTGCTCTGTTTGCTTTTAATTCGCAGGCTGGATATATACTTGGTTTCGTAGGCCGGCTTAAAATTGATATCCCAGCCCTGGGGCCCCTGGGCCAGCAGATCAAAGACCGCATCTTCATCCAGTTTGCTGTCGACTTCCAGGGAAAATTCAAAAGTGGCATCCGATGGCCCCCGGATGACCGGATAGGATGTCGACAGCTTAACCCCCCTGGGCTCTTTTGATTTTCCTTCGTCGGCGGTAATTTTAACCGTGACGGTTTGCGACATTCTGAATTTGCCGTCCAGCGTTCGGGCATTAATCCGAAACTGGTAATCGCCGGGCTTTATGCCTTCTTCCGGGTTGGCTTCAAATGTGAGGCTTTTATCCTCATCGGAAGGAACGTGGATCCCGGTGACCGTGAATCGATAGGTCTTAATTCTGGCCTGCCAGCCCTTTGGCTTTTCGGCAATCCAGACCTCAACGTCTTCATCTTTGCGCCCTTTATTGTGGAAGATAATGTCCAGACTGACGTCTTCGTCTTTTGCGATTTCCACCCCCGGGTATTCAGCCGCCATCGAGATGGCTCTTGCGGGCAGTTTTTCTTTTTCCGCTTCTGCAAAAGAACTGACTGAAATTATCACCAAGGTGACCATAGCCAGAGAAATGATCAAAAACAATTTGTCCAGCTTCCCTCTTTTCATATACACGCCTCCCCCATAGTTTTTTTTCAAAGACCGCGTTTCATTTTGTCCTAAAAAATGCTGACGGCCGCCCGTTTTCTAACCTGAACGTTTGGAAAAGTCAACGCCCCTAAGGAAATAATTTAGCCCGCATCTTTTTGTGGATTTGAATAATTGTTGGCGACATGCTAA
>CBDUUO010000824.1:0-1550 GCA_965370395.1 uncultured bacterium | reverse complement strand
TTCCCGGAAAGGAGATTGAAAAATGACCTATTATGTGGGAGCGTTGGATCAGGGCACGACAAGCAACCGCTTCATCATTTTTGATCATAGCGGACAAATCGTCGCTATCGACCAGAAAGAGCATGAACAGATTTTTCCGCAGCCGGGTTGGGTGGAGCATAACCCCCTTGAAATCTGGCAGAACACTAAGGACGTTATCCAGGGGGCCCTTGCGAAGGCGAATCTTTCCGGCTCAGATCTGGCCGCTATCGGCATCACCAATCAGCGAGAAACCACCGTGATCTGGGATAAAAATACAGGCAAACCTTACACCAACGCCATTGTCTGGCAGTGTACGCGTACAGATGAAATATGCAAAGAATTAAGCCGGGAGCAGGGACAAAATCGGTTTCGTGATAAAACCGGTCTTCCCATCGCAACCTATTTTTCAGGACCCAAAATCAAATGGATCTTGGATCATATCGCCGAAGCCCGGACTGCCGCGGATAAAGGCGATGCTCTTTTTGGTACTATGGAAACTTGGCTGATCTGGTGGCTCACCGGAGGACCCTCGGGCGGGGCACACGTAACCGACGTTACCAACGCCAGCCGGACTATGCTTATGGATTTAAATACGCTGGATTGGGATGAAGATATCCTGCAAATCCTGGGAATTCCCCATCAGATTCTTCCTAATATCGTACCCTCCAGCGATACTAACAGCTGGGGCGCAACCCGTGGGGATGGGCCCTTGAGCGCGAAGATACCGGTCTGCGGCGCCCTCGGCGATCAACAGGCTGCGTTAGTGGGGCAGACATGCTTTGACATGGGGGAGGCCAAAAACACATACGGTACCGGATGTTTTTTATTGCTGAATACCGGTACGACCCCTGTACCTTCCCGGCAAGGCCTGCTTACCACCTTGGGCTATCAAATCAATGACCAGCGCCCCGTCTACTGCCTGGAAGGAGCCATAGCTGTTACAGGCGCCCTTGTACAGTGGCTAAGGGATAACCTGGGATTGATTTCCAGTGCTCCGGAAATCGAGGATCTTGCCGAAACTGTGGATAATAACGGTGGTGCTTACTTTGTACCCGCATTTTCAGGGCTGTTTGCTCCATACTGGCGTTCAGATGCGCGCGGCATCATTGCCGGACTTACTCGATTTGTGAACAAAGGGCATATCGCCAGGGCGGTTTTGGAAGCCAGCGCCTATCAAACACGGGATATTGTCGAAGCCATGAACAAGGATTCCGGTGTCGAATTAACCAAACTTAAAGTCGATGGCGGTATGGTCGGTAATGAATTGCTGATGCAGTTTCAATCCGATATCCTGAATGTACCGGTAATCCGTCCCCAAGTTTCGGAAACCACTGCTTTAGGAGCTGCCTATGCGGCCGGTCTGGCCGTCGGGTTTTGGTCTGGCATTGAAGGGCTGCGGAAAAATTGGTCCGAAGATAAAACCTTCCACCCCGCCATGGAGTCGACCGTCAGGGAAAAATGCTACAAGGAATGGAAAAAAGCGGTGGACAGGACTTTTAACTGGGTGGAATAATAAAACCATTGGCACA
>CBDUUO010000823.1:0-1553 GCA_965370395.1 uncultured bacterium | reverse complement strand
TTACAAAAGGATTATGAAAATGAACCGCCTTCCGGCCCCAAAAAAACAAACCCAAAACAAAGCCAATTTCAGAAAGAATGAATGTAAACTTTTGTGCTGCTTTGAAAGGAGTGAAGTAATGAGTTTTCGACATCTCGTGTTGATTAGCTTATCTTTATTGGTTATTGGTGCTGTGGATTTAGACGGCCTATACGCTCAAAGTACCGCACAGGACAAAGGTATCTATTTAATTGTCCGTGGAGATGATATTGGTTCCTCTCATGCCGCCGATGTGGCATGCATTCGATCCTATAAGGAAGGTATCATGACGACAGTGGAGCTCATGGTGCCCTGTCCATGGTTTCCTGAAGCCCTCAAGCTGCTCAACGAAAATCCAGGACTGGACGTTGGCATTCATCTGGTTCTGACCAGCGAATGGGAGAATTACAAATGGCGCCCCTTGACCTGGGTGCCCAGTCTGACGGATGCGGATGGCTATTTCTATCCCGCGATTTGGCAGCGGAAGAATATGCCGCCCGGGACGGCTTTGCGGGACGCGAACTGGAAAATTGAAGAAATTGAAAAGGAAATGCGCGCCCAGATTGAGCTGGCCAAACGCAAGGTACCCCATGTCAGTCACCTAACTTTTCACATGGGCTGTTCTAACTGGGACCCTAAAGTCAAAAAGGTCTGCACAAAGTTAGCGAAGGAATACAATCTCGACATCGCGCCTTCTGAATATGGGGTACAGAGGACCGCCGGATTTGGGGACGCAAAAACCACAAAAGAGCGAACAAAAAGATTCATAGAAATGCTCGAAGGATTGAAACCAGGCACTCATCTTTTCATAGAACACCCCGGCCTGGATACAGCAGAGATGCGGGCCATCGGTCATAGCGGATATTATGGCGTGGCTGAAGACCGCGATGCGGTGACAAAGGTGTTTATAAGTGAGCAGGTCAACAGAGCAATTAAGAAATTGGGTATTCAGCTTATCAGCTACGCAGACTTGAAAAAGGTAAGGACTGGTAAAGATAATTTATTTACAAGTCCTAAGCAAGAGATGACTTGCTCTGTCTGGCATTACTTCGGTACTATTTTGAAAGCCACATCGTTGCCGATATGCAGGGCGTGGCCTCCGGTGGTTTTCAACTCCGGTATTGTGCAGGTGAGCTTGCCGTTACGGCATTCGACGGTTTGTTCCCTAAGATACCTGCCGCGCCAGGTCCGGTACAAGCGGACCTCATACTTACCTTCCGGCAGTCCGGATATCGTAAATGATTCGTTGGCAACACTACCACGAGGATTGACGATCCAGCCGATAACAAACTTGTCGGCCTGCATCGCCCAGGCATCGCAGTTGGGCGCAGTAATTTCGGCTGGTACGAAATCCTTATCTGCAAAACCGATTTTCGAGACGAATTGCGAGAAATAAAGCATTTGATTGGTGACGACACTGTCGTTGATCCAATCCGAATACGCCCACCAAAAAGGAGTCGCGCAGGCACCATTGGCCAGACTGACCCAGAGGGCATTGTGATACATTGCAAGGTAGCCCGGCATGCCCGGTTCGT
>CBDUUO010000822.1:0-1556 GCA_965370395.1 uncultured bacterium | reverse complement strand
ATGAAAATCTGCAAATAATTATCAGGCCCGACTTCCGTATAACGATTCTGTTGGAAGCCAAATGCCGATACGATTTTAACAACTTCTTCCGGCGATAACCGAATGGGTTTCGGGGGTCCCGGCGGGCCGTCCTTTTTTTTAAACTCTACAATTGCCAGCATGGCTTTCGATTTCATTACCCTGACAATTTCTTTAATCACTTGCCGGTCAACTTTATCTCCGACAAAATCATGCAGCACCGTTGCCATCAGGCAGACATCCACACAATCATTTTCAACCGGAATGTTTTGAGCGGCATCGCTGACAAAAGTCGCAATGTTTTGGATCCCTTTTGAGACGGTTTCTTTTCTTAAACTTAAAATCCCTTCTTCCCATAAATCAACCGCATATACCTGACCGTCTTTGCCGATGATATCCGAAGCCGCCAGCGAATAGGCGCCCCGGCCGCAGGCAACATCCAGAAATATGGCCCTTTTTTTTAAATCGAGCTCACGAAAAAATTTGGCAGAATCAATCAGCCCAAAACTGCTTTTGCCGGCACCCGTCGGTTTGGTTTCATGATGTTTCGTCATTGTCATTCCCCTTATCGATCAACAGATCGTCAACTTTTAGTTAAAGGAAAAAATAAAGATACGGTCGTTCCCTCTTCCGGCTGGCTTTGCACCTCAATTTTGCCGTCATGGGCTTCCATAATCGTCTTGCATAAGCTCAAACCCAACCCGTAACCCCCGGTATCTTTGGAGCGGGACTTATCCACCCGATAAAACGGTTCGAAAATATGCGATAGCTCTTCTTGCGGAATGCCAATTCCAAAATCCGTGATCCGGATGACGGCATAGGATTCCCGGCATTTATAAGATACCTGGATGGGCTCACTATCCGGTTGGGAATATTTGATGGCATTGTTGAGCACGTTTTCGAATACCGTTTTGATCTGCTCGGGGTCCACCTCGGCCTCAATCTCAGAGGGAAGATCAACAATTTCAATTCCAGGCGGCTGGTTTTCAAAAGCCGTCAACTTTTGTTTCAGAAGCTCGGCCAGATTGGTGGGCTGTTTCTTCAAATTTGAATATTTACGATGCTGGCGGGCCGTTTCCAGAATCTCGCTAACCATTTTTTCCATATCTTCGATGTCGGCCTGAAGGCTTTGTTTGGCCTGGCTGTCGGGCAAAAATTCAAGTGCCACTTTCATTCGTGTAACCGGGGTCCGCAGCTCATGGCTGATGTCCAAAAGCAGTTGATCTTTGGTATGCAGCATATCCCGGATGCGATCTGTCATGTCATTAAAAGCGGCTGCCAGGTCACGGAGTTCATCTGATTTTTTCAGCGGCACCCGGTGTTTCAAATTCCCCCGGCTGATCTCCTGAACACCGGTATTTAACCATTTTACCGGTCTTAAAATGTATCGAATCGCAAAGAAAGCAGCCGCTAAAATCGCGGTTAAAAGGATAAACATAATGACCAACAGCCTGTTACGCTCGCTGTCGATTTGCAAATTTCGAGACAGACCGAAAATAAATCGGCCCGGTTTCCGGTCGACTTCAATTAAATGCCGG
>CBDUUO010000821.1:0-1558 GCA_965370395.1 uncultured bacterium | reverse complement strand
GATAAATGTCACAATGGCAGCTCCAATGACTGCAGGTACAAAATAGCCGGCAATCACATCCGCTAACCTGGCGATCGGAGGTTTTGATCCCTGAGCTTCCTCCACCATTTTAATGATTTGAGCCAGCATCGTGTCCTTGCCGACTTTTGTCGCCTTAAATTTAAAAGTCCCCGTCTTGTTGATGGTGGCGCCGACCACTTCATCACCGGCTGTCTTTTCAACCGGGATGGATTCGCCGGTAATCATGGATTCATCAACTGAAGAGTGACCATCCAGAATCACCCCGTCCACCGGGATTTTTTCTCCCGGTTTGACGAAAACGGTATCGCCGATGAGAACCTGTTCAATCGGTATCTCATGGGTTTCGCCATTTACGACCACAGTTGCTGTTTTGGCCTGCAAACCGATTAGCTTCTTAATGGCCTCTGAAGTCTGCCCCTTCGCCCTGGCTTCCAGCAGTCGGCCCAGCAGGATTAGAACAATAATAGCTCCGGCCGTATCGTAATAAACCTTGGGAGCCAGACCCTCGGCAGCAAAAAGGTGGGGAAAAAAGGTGGCCAGGATACTGTAAAGATAAGCGGCTGAGGTCCCCACCGCGATCAAAGTGTTCATATCACTGGTTCGGTGTCTGGCGGCCGCGACAGCGCCTTTGTAAAATCGCCAGCCAACCCAGAACTGGACCGGCGTTTGAAGCAGCAGCTGCAGCATAAAATTTGTCTGTCCGCTTAATGGTAAAATAGCTGACAGCCCCAGTTTCTCCCAATGAACAAACAGGAAAAGGGGAGCGACGAGTAAAAGTCCGGTCAAGAATTTGTTTTTTAACTTTCGGAACTCGGTTTGTCTGGCCTGCGCCTCTTTGTCAACGAGCCGCTCTTCTTCAACTTCCACCAAAGTGTAGCCGATGGCCGCTGTTGCGTTGGCCAGATCTTTGATTTTTACCAGGTTTGGTATATATTCTATCGATGCCTTTTCAGTTGCAAAATTAACAGTTGCTTCAATGACTCCCGGATTTGTATTCAGCGCCGATTGGACGCGACCCACACATGATGCGCATGACATACCAAGTACGGGCAATATAACCTTTTTCGTCGCCGCCTGGTTACCGAGCTGTTTAACCGTGTCAAGGATGTATTTATCAGGTGCCTGCTCGAATTGTTCCCGGCATCCCACAGCGCAGAAAAAATAGGTTTTATCTTTGTAGTTGCTGTTGGCCGCCGCCGATTTCTTATCAACTTGCATGCCACAAACAGGATCGGTTTGCATAATGATTACTCCTTTTACGTTAATTTTTCCTTCTATATATGAGCAATGCACATGCCAAAGATGTTCACGATTGAAATATAATTCATAACAAAATGAAATTATATGAAATATTAATTTAATTGCCTGGTCATTCAGGAGCGAAGATCCATCTCATTTTCCTGCAGCCTGCCTAACTGGCAAAAAAATTCGCAGTTTAGTCGAAACAAATTGAATTAAATGGATAAAAAATATACACTTGCATAAATTAATAGAGGGATTTCGTTCTTTTTTCATTTGATTTCAAAATGTTGTAGCT
>CBDUUO010000820.1:0-1558 GCA_965370395.1 uncultured bacterium | reverse complement strand
GAGAAGACACAACAAACTACCGCTATCGGAACGTTATTTTGACAAACGCTCTAGATCCAGGCAATTGGTTTTTGCCATGCAATCAAGGTTGCTTGGCGGGTTTATGGGAATAGCGTTTGATCAGGCGGGCGGTTGTGGTAATGATAATCCCTGCGCTCATGGCAAGCAATACGGCGGGCACCCAGACATATCCTTGATATTCGGGGTGTTCCCTGGCTACCGAAATGCCGGCCAATGCAAAGAAAAACACCAGTAGCATAAATATGATCATAATGATATAAGCGCTGGTGGAATTGTACCAGGGAATGATTACTTTTCTGAATACCGGATTTTTATCAGCAGGCATTGGCTTGTTATTTTATTGTTGAAATTGGGCCTAAAATGCAGGGGAAAAACTGCATTTAATGCCCGATTTTTTTGCGGCCCGCTTTGTTTTACCCAATGGCCGGACCCTTTATCCATTACGCATTACTCAATACCTAATCTTACCGATCTAAACAGGAAAAATCAAGGTGTCTAGATGTACCCAAAAACCAATGGAAAAAGAGAAGTTTCCGTGTTCCTCAGCCGCTTTTATATCGGCCTTGCCGTTATCAGTTTTCTATGGGGATGCGCCGGGAAATCAGATACGGTGTTGATCAAGGACACATCGAAGACCGTTAAACCGGACACGATTATTTCGGCAAGAACCGGCAAAACGGTTACGTTTGACCAACTGATGGCAGATCTAAACAGCCATCAGATTATTTTTGTCGGAGAAAAGCACACCAGCCCTGCTCACCATGCCATCCAGCAAAAAATAATTGAAGCCGTTTTTAAAAACACCCCTTCCATGCGGGTTGGAATGGAAATGTTTGATCGTTCCTACCAGGAGGTGCTGGATTTATGGTCTGCCGGCGTACTGGATGAAGAAACATTTTTACGAAAAGTGCACTGGTATGCCAACTGGCGGCATGATTTTGCGTTGTACCGGAACATCCTCCTGTTCATAAAGGAAAACAGAATCAAAATCGTTGCCTTGAACATTCCTTTTTACATTCCGGCCCGCATTCGGGTGGGTGGAATTGAAAATTTGTCCGATACCGACAAGCAATATCTTCCCAAGGAGATCGACACCTCAAATACGGCCCATCGTAAATATGTGGAGCAAGTATTTAAGCAACATCATTTTAAAAGCAGCGTCAAATTCGATGATTTTTATATGGCTCAGTGTGTATGGGAAGAAATCATGGCGGAGTCGATTGCCGCTAATCTTGGCGGGAAGAAGATCGTTGTTCTGGCCGGCAACGGCCACATTCAATACAAATACGGTATACCGGACCGGGCCTTTCGACGCACCGGCGCCTCATTTCGAACCCTATCCCTGGTTTCGGCGGGGCAGGAGGTTGAGCTGGGTATAGCGGACTACGTCTGGGTAACAGCAAAGCAAGAAGACAGATGACAGATGTAATAAATATTTAGGTTTCAGGTGTCAGTCACCCGGTTCAAAGGTTCAACGTTCAAAGGTTCAAGGACTTGTTAGATTAGTTTTATTAGTTTCATTGGTTGAATTGGTTGG
>CBDUUO010000819.1:0-1561 GCA_965370395.1 uncultured bacterium | reverse complement strand
ATAGAATCCACCCGGGATAGTAAGACAGCATCGAAGCAATAAACTGGCGCAAAGAGATTTGCCCCTCTACCGTTTTTACATCAATATAGTTTGATCCCTTAAGCAGTTGGGCGATCTCCGGGATTTGGCCGATCGTGTTCATTTAGACGGCAATGTTTTGACAAAGGTTTTGGCTTTAATCAGCCAGGATTTCGGGTCGCATCTGGACTGCAACCCTATTGAACCCGGAAGTAAAAAGCAACAGGATTTAAAATCGGTTCGGATTTATTGACAATTCTTATACGGGGGCTTAAGTTAACGGCAATTATGCGCGTCTATAGTGGTTGTCAAAAAAACGTTCCGCTATTTAAACGTTTTTTTCTACAACCGTACAAGCGCTTATACCCCAATTCCGTATTTCGGAACATTATTATGGAAAGCGGTATAAACTAAAAAACCGGCGCTGAATTGGCACAAACGGAGACAAGTTAGGGGCTTCGCCCCAATTCGGAGACGTTAAATTAATGGCCTTTGAAACCAAAGAACAGGTGCTGGAACGCATCCTCACCAATCCAAAACCCAAATGCCCACATTGCGGTGAAGAAATGAACTTATGGGAGGTCCCTCCGATTAACGTTGGCGATGGTCTCGGATGGGGAACCCCTTATTTGTATATCTGCTTTAACGACAATTGTTCCTGTTACCAGCAGGGTTGGGATCACATGAAAGAAAACTATGCCCAGACCGCCTCTTATCGGTGCATGAACTATCCGGGGACTGAAACTTTTGAAATATTGCCGGTTTTCAGCAGTATGGGGGGGCGCGGTCAGGTCATCGATGACCAGATACTGGCCGAACAGGAAGCCCTAAAAGAGGCAACCAAGAAAGGATTTTCAATCCTGGCGGACTGCTACGTAAGCAAAGATGGCCCCCAGGTGCTGCTGATGTTACTCGACGTAACAGAGCCGATGCGTGTGAGAGTAAAAGCCGCTGAAATGATCGGCGACATCGGAGAACTGGAAGCCATCGAGCCCATTAGAAACGTAACATTCGGCAATGAGATTCTCCAAAAAAATGTCGCTGAGGCCATAACCAAGATTCACCAACGGTATTTTACCCGGGAATGCCCCTTTTGTGCCGAGATTATCAAAAAGCGTGCGAAAATTTGCAAGCATTGTGGGAAAGAGGTTGCCGGTGAATAATTGGATTTTAAAGCCGGTTTTACATATTTAACCAGCCTATCTTGCACTATCTCTCCTGAAAATCTTTTTTTACTCCACGCCATGACCAAGATTCTTCAGAAAATTTGAA
This sequence comes from uncultured bacterium, assembly GCA_965370395.1. GTDB lineage: Bacteria > Desulfobacterota > Desulfobacteria > Desulfobacterales > JAHEIW01 > JAHEIW01. The sequence continues at coordinate 271 of CBDUUO010000819.1, read as the reverse complement.
ATTTTAAAAAAAAGTTTAAGATTTTTGTTTTATGACCGATGTTTAAAGTAATATGCTTATCTGGAAAGTCCAAGTTACCACTAGATAAACTATCTGTGGGAGCGGCTTCCAGCCGCGAATTCAACTGATCTCCCGCCGCCGGGATCCCACATTCAATACCACTTGTTCTTTCTGGATAACCGCGTTAAATAATTTGCAGTACAAGAGTGATGGTTCCGTAAAAAGTCTTATCGCCGGTCATTGCGAGGAACGAAGTGACGAAGCAATCCCA
>CBDUUO010000818.1:0-1566 GCA_965370395.1 uncultured bacterium | reverse complement strand
CGAAACCTTATGAAGACGCCGATCTGCCGGAATGGAAGAAAGTCCTGGCCGAAGCCACTGCCGCGCCCGCAACGAAAGTTGAAAAGGGCAAGGTCCCCACAACCCAAGCGCCTGAGAAAAAAGGCGCTAAAAAGATTCCGCTTGAAAAAGCCGCCAAGGCCCAAACCGCTGAGGAACGTTTGGCTGCAATTTCGCCGCAAAAAAAATATACCGGTGAAAAAATTGCCCTTGATTTCTTTGATACCGATATAAAAAATGTGTTTCGAATTTTGAGAGAAATCAGCGGCAAAAATTTTGCAATCGACAAAAATGTCACCGGCAAGGTCACCCTCACCCTGGAACGGCCGGTGCCGTGGGATCAGGTGCTGGACCTGGTATTGAAAATGAACCAGCTGGGCATGACCATGGAAGGCGATATCATCCGGATTGCCACCCTCAGCACGCTGGCCCAGGAAGAAAAACTCAAACAGGCCCAGTTAAAGGCGACCCAGCAGGCCCAAAAGCAGGCCGAAGCGCTCGAGCCGCTGTTTACCGAGTACATCCCGATTAGCTATTCAAATGCCAAAACCGAAGTGTTGCCCCATGTACAGGCCGTTTTGAGCGAAGGCCGCGGCAAAGCCAATGTGGATACGCGCAACAATCAAATCATCATCACGGATACGGCCGTAAAAATTCAACAGGTCAAACAAATTGTCCAAAAGATCGATACGGTCACGCCGCAGGTCATTATTGAGGCCCGCATTGTTGAGGTCGACACCAATTTTTCAAGAGAAGTCGGCTTTGATTGGGGTCAGGTGACACTCGGGTCATTTGATATTCCGTACACGAGCAGCTGGAAAGCGGGTCCCACCACTTTTATAAGCGACAATATTCCCGCCGGTGCGGACCCAACCGGAGCACTTATTTTTAACCTTTTTAAAACCAGTGGGACGGCGTTTTCGATCGTGAATGCCGTGCTGGTCGCCGCCGAAGTCGAAGGCAAAATCAACATCATTTCCTCACCCAAAGTTGTCACCCTGGACAACAAAAAGGCCAGGATAAAGCAGGGCTTTGAAATACCCTATCTGGAGCGCGATTCCTCCGGTAACGCCACGATAAAATTTAAAGATGTCGATTTGCTGCTCGAGGTCACCCCGACGGTTACCCCTGACAACCGCATTACGATGACGATTTTTGTCACCAAAAATGACCTGGTGGATCCGACCGCCGATGAGCCGGCCCTGTCTACCAACGAGGCCGAAACCGAGATTTTAGTTGATGACGGCGACACGATTGTCATCGGTGGCATCTTAAAATCCACCCTTAATTGGAGTGAAAGAGGCATTCCGGGATTACGCAAAATGGGCGTCCTGGGCTGGCTGTTTAAATATCAGAAGGAAACCGATGAAAAAAAAGAATTGCTGATCTTTCTGACCCCGCGTATCATTCAGCTGGAACAAAAACGCTTGTCGTAACCGTTACACCTGAAACCAAGTGCGGCTTCCCAGAAGCCTCCTGGAGAATTATAACGATGATTAACCAATTTGCAAACCGACGAAAAATTTTCCTGCTGATCATCCCGCTGGT
>CBDUUO010000817.1:0-1575 GCA_965370395.1 uncultured bacterium | reverse complement strand
TGGATCCGGCCTCGTTTGAAGTCATTGCCACCGGCTTCCATGAGGCCAAAGCCGGCATTCTTCAGAAACGCAAGATTTCATATTTTGTTGAAGACCGGCTCGAAACCTGCTTTGTACTGCAGGATGCCGGGGTGCAGCCGGTTCTTTTTCGTCAGCCCTGGAATCGAGAGCAGCACCCGTTTTGGGAAGTCGGCTCCTGGGATGAACTGCAGGCACTCATTGAGTTTTAAAAGAGAAACTCCGTATGGAAATGGAACACCATCCGGAAAAATCGTTGATTGATTCGTTTTTAGAATCCCTTATCACTGAAAAAGGGTATTCAGAGCATACCCGTCGCGCGTATCGGAAAGATCTTCTGGATTTTTTCTTTTTTTTGGCTGAATCCCGCCTTGCGGGGAAAGCTCGTCAGAAACGCGCGCCAATCGTGAAATTGAAGCAGATTGACGGGATTGCGCTCAGGGGCTATTTGGGTTTTTTGCATCGCAAGAATAAAAAGACAACCATTGCCCGTAAGCTTTCAGCAATTCGGTCTTTTTTTAAGTTCCTGGTAAAAAGGGGGATAATATCAGAAAATCCGGCGGAACTCGTCCTTACCCCGAAACAGGATAAAACCATACCCGTCTATCTTTCCGTTGATGACATGTTTCGGCTGCTGGATTCAATCCAGACGGATACCCTGCTGGGTCTAAGAAACCGCGCGATTTTCGAAACACTATACTCCAGCGGCATTCGCGTATCCGAGCTTGCCGGGATGAATTTTTCTGATGTCGGTTTTTCGGCGGCAGTGGTTCAGGTATCCGGCAAGGGCAACAAGCAGCGAATTGTGCCCGTCGGGCAGAAGGCGTTATCGGCTATAAAAGCATACCGCAGCCGGCTGCAAAAGCAGACCGGCAGGATAGCCATAAACGAAGGGCCCTTATTTTTAAACCGGTTTGACAAACGGTTGAGCCCCCGTTCGATTGCCAGGATTTTAAGAAAACTGGTGGACGCCGTCGGACTTCTGACACCGGTTTCACCGCATGCATTACGACATAGCTTCGCCACGCACATGCTGGATTCGGGTGCGGATCTGAGGGTCGTGCAAGAACTGCTGGGGCATAAAAGCCTTTCAACCACCCAGAAATACACCCATGTTAGTATTGACCGACTGATGGAAACTTATGACAGGGCTCATCCCAGGAAGTAATCCGGTGTGGGTTGTTGGATATTTTTTGATAACGATAAATTTAATATCAACGGTATCAGCGTTTGAGATTTTGAGAGGGCTTCGATGAATATGCATGGAACAACGATTCTGGCAATCAGACATAAGGGCAAAGCGGCGGTGGCCGGTGACGGGCAGATTACGCTGAATAACACCGTCATCAAGCATCGCGCCAAAAAAGTCAGAAAAATATATCAGGAAAAAATTATTGTCGGATTTGCCGGTGCCACAGCTGATGCCCTGAATCTTTCTGAACGCCTGGAGCAGAAGCTCGAACGCTACAATGGTAATCTGACCCGTGCCGCTGTTGAATTGGCCCGGGACTGGCGAACCGACAAATATTTAAGGCGTCTGGAAGCGCTTATGATCGC
>CBDUUO010000816.1:0-1576 GCA_965370395.1 uncultured bacterium | reverse complement strand
TTCAGTAAAATAGAAATTTTCTTTTCAGTTTCGTCCAGCTTCTCAGAGCATAACTTTGTCAGCTTAATGCCTTCTTCAAACTTTTTAATCGCCTTTTCCAGAGGCAGATCGCCGTCTTCGAGTTCCTGGACAATTCGCTCAAGAAGTTTCATTGATTGTTCGAATGTTTTCTGGGCCATTTTCAGATTTCCCTTTTACCCGGCAGGTTAGCGTACCTTTTGCAACCATTACTTCAAGATCCTCGTCAATGGAAACATACTTGGGGTCCAGGACCAAATTTAAATCAGGAATGGTCCGTGTAATGCTGTAACCCCGTTTTAAAATGGCAATCGGGCTAAGTGTTTCCAACTGAACGCTTAACTCCCGCAAGCGGGCCGCCTTGTTATCTATATTTTTAGTAAATGTTTTTAGTAGCTTATATGTATTTTGTTCAACAATGACCTTTAAATTATGAGCTTGATGGATTGGACTGTGAACCCACAGTCTGTCTTTCCACCATTGAAATCGTTCTTTTTGGCGATCCAAGAGCATCCGGACATGACGAATCAGCCGAGATGTATAATCATCCATTCGCAGCCGCCAATCCTCAATCTGTTTTCGGGGATCAACCATTCGTTGCGACATATCCGTCAGGTTGAATCTGAAACGATCGATTGTGTTTGTCATTCGATATTTGAGATCCACAGAAACATCTTTAAGTTTCTGTAATAATTCATTTTTTACCGGAACTGCCAGTTCGGCCGCTGCTGAAGGTGTCGGGGCTCTCAAATCCGCCACAAAATCAGCAAGGGTATAATCGGTTTCATGCCCGATCGCTGAAATAATGGGAATTTCAGATGCAAATACAGCCCTGGCGACTCGATCGCTGTTAAATGCCTGCAAATCCTCCAACGATCCGCCGCCTCTGGCCAGAATGGCCACATCAACGCCAACCTGTTGATTCAACTGCTTAAGGGCAGCGACAATTTCATCTTCAGCACCGCTGCCTTGAACTTTGACGGGAAAAACCTGAATGTTCACATTCGAAAACCGCCGTTCGATAATGTTCAGCATATCGTGAACCACCGCACCGGATGGTGAAGTGACCAAAGCGATTTTATGGGGTAAAAACGGGATGGCTTTCTTGTGTTTTTCATCAAACAGGCCTTCATCAGCCAGCTGTGCCTTTAGTTTCTCATAGGCGACTTGCAGGGCGCCGATTCCGGACGGCTCCAAATATTCCAGAATGATCTGGTAGGTTCCGCGGGGTTCGTAAACGCTGAGGCGACCCATACCGGTGATACGCATACCGTCTTCGGGTTTAAATTTTAGTTGGCGTTGCTGGCCGCGAAACATCACGGCATTGATCTGGGAATCTTCGTCCTTCAGGGTAAAATAAAAATGGCCGGATACGGGGATTCGAAAATTTGAAATTTCTCCGACAATCCAGACAAATGGGAACTGTTCTTCCAGCAGTGATTTGATATCGCCATTGAGTTCGGAAACCGTATAAATCTTTCGGATCGGGTCCATTTCATCAAACCCGTTCTGAGGATCGGCTATATTTTTATCGTTATTGCGGTTCATATTAACTTGT
>CBDUUO010000815.1:0-1578 GCA_965370395.1 uncultured bacterium | reverse complement strand
ATAAAAAATGATTTAAGATCCATCAGCAAATGGCCGAATACACTTTAAATACGAAAAACCTGGAATCAAATCATGGCCGAAAACACACCCCATATTCTGGTTGTAGACGACGAACTCAGCATGCGCGAATTACTCGAATACATGCTGACCAGAGAAGATTATAAAGTTTCCTGTGCCCAATCCGGGCGGGAGGCCATAAGCCTGCTGGAAAAAACGCACTTCGATCTTTTGCTGTGCGATATCCGGCTTGGCGATATCACCGGACTGGATGTTTTGCGGGCCGCCAAGAAGCACCATCCGGATAACGTGGTTATCCTGATATCAGCTTACGCGTCCACTGAAACAGCCGTGGAAGCTATGAATGAAGGGGCCTATGATTATGTCCCCAAACCGTTTGACAAGGATGAACTGCTGGCCACGATTGCCAAGGCGCTGGAATTAAGAACCATCGAGCATGAAAAGAAGCAGCTGGATAATGAGCTGAAACAAAACCTGCACTTTGGCACGATCGTGGGCAACAGCCCGCCCATGCGCCATATCTATAAATTGATCGAGCAGATGGCTAAAAACAAAAGCAATGTGCTGATTACCGGGGAAAGCGGCACCGGTAAAGAAGTGATTGCCAAAGCCATTCATCAGGAAAGTGATCGCAGTGAACAACCCTTTATGGTCATCAACTGCGGCGGCATCCCGGAGACGCTCATGGAAAGCGAGTTGTTCGGCCATAAAAAAGGGGCGTTTACCGGAGCCACCCACGATAAAAAGGGGCTATTTGATACCGCGCATAAGGGCACTGTTTTTCTGGATGAAATCGGCGAATTGAGCCTGCCCATCCAGGTCAAATTGCTCAGAGCGGTCCAGGAAAAAGTATTCAAGGCGGTGGGCGGCAACGAGGATATTTCAGTTGATATCCGGATTATTTCCGCGACCAACAAAAGCCTTGAAGAAGAAGTGATTGCCGGCAATTTTCGGGAAGATCTTTTCTACCGTCTCAATGTGATTGAAATCAAAGTGCCGCCCCTCAGAGAACGCAAAGCCGACCTGCGCGCATTGGCCCAGCATTTTCTTGAAAAATACTCAAAAGAAATGGGCAAGGAAATTACCAAGTTTTCTTCCTATGCAATTGATTTACTTAATAAATATGACTTCCCGGGCAATATTCGTGAGCTTGAAAACCTGCTGGAGCGCAGTGTGGCGCTGTCCACCACCAACATAATTTTACCGGACAGCCTGGCCCTTTCGCTTCACAAACGCCGCTGGATCGAGGGTTTTAAAGATCGGCGCTTTGATCTGGATGAAGTTGCCCGGGGTGTTGCCCTGGATTCGATCCTTGAAGAGGTTGAACGTGGATATCTGAAAAAGGCCCTGGATTGCAGCAACGGAAATAAAAATAAAGCATCTGAATTACTGGGCATCAGCTTTCGTTCGCTACGGTATCGTCTTGATAAACTCGGGATAGACAAATAAACCGGGTTCTGCGGTTTGACCGTTAGCCGGTTAGCCGGTTGTTTGGGACGAATTATATAAATCGCTGAGACAGGCACCTTTCGAACCACCAGCCCCTCCAATTCCCATGGG
>CBDUUO010000814.1:0-1590 GCA_965370395.1 uncultured bacterium | reverse complement strand
CAAGCTTCCAAAAAACAGAATCCATCCGGCAATTTGTAAACAGGCAATCGCAAATGCCAGGATAAATCGGATTTTAGTCCGTGGAATGATACTACCGGGAGCACCCCAGTAGCGGATGACCATAAAAAGAACGACGGGCGCTGTAATCAGGGTAAACCATACAAATATCATCGAAATCAGCGCTATCGATAAAGCGACTTTGTCATAGCATACGCGATGGTTTTCCAGATTTTTTATCTTGCGTTTGGTTTTTCCCGTTTCCAGACACGCCGGACAAAGATGCTGGTTATTGAACTCAACATCGCACAGCGCACATAAAAACCGACCGCAGGACGAGCAGGCGACGGCCGCCTTTTTGCCTGGGTGATAAAAGCAACCGGCTTCTTTTTCAGCCTGCAGTGGATCTCCGGTTTGGCCGGGGGGCAGTTTACGAAAAAAGGCCGGGTAAACATCCGCGCGTATCGGCTCTTTACATGTCGGACAGGGGGTCAGCGCAAAGGTGTTGACCGTCTCAGCGCTGAACGGTGTTTTGCACTGCGTGCACGAAAGCACAAGTTGGCTCCTTAAGATTTATGAAGTGGCGAATTATTGGGGTGCTGGAGTATTGGAGCAATCTTGATTTTGGAATTTGGAATTTGGATTGCGGATTAAAAAGGACCGGAATTTGGTGCTATACCGATTCGTCGATCATTAAATCCAAAATCCGCAATCTAAAATCTAAAATATTAAAGCTCTCCTGATTTTATCACCCGGGTATCACAGATCCGATCATGCAGCGTGCGCTTTTGGTCGTCGAAACCGGCCATGATATAACCAATGCCCAAAATCAGCGCGCTGATGTATTTTGCAAAATGCCGGCCAATTGCCCTCGCAAAGCTGACCCGACCGCCTTCTGCCATGACCACTTTTAATTTACAGGCCATTTTTCCCGGTGTGGCTGCATATTTCCCCACAAACCAGGATTCATAGGCAGCGGGTATGATAAAATTCAGCATCGTGGAGACCAGTTGAATAATGGCAAATGCAGCGGGTTCATCAAAAGAAAAAACGCCCATAAACGTAAGCGGGATATAAATAATTGCGCTGGCAATTGCCATTATAATATAATCAATAAACCAGGCACCCAGACGGATCCAAAAGCCGGCATATTCCATCTCACCGGCAAGTATGACGCCTTCTTTGATTTTTTGAACAAAAAGCGGTTTACAGCTCGCGCACACCCACGCCTCGGCGAACCGAATCATATCATCTTCAGCAAACGCCTGGCCGCATTCAGAGCATAACGATTGCTTCAGCGGCGGTGCCGGCTGCACCGATTGGGAGTCCCCTTGAGTTTTGCGCCGCACAAAAGGGCCCAATTCTTCCCAGCCTTGCATGCCGGGTTGCCACACGAGCGTTTGGGAACCAATTTTGCGGGCTTTTATCAGTGCCTGCAGCTCAGTTTTGTCTATGGGACCGACCTGCCGATCCCCATCGGCATAATATAAATTCATTTTAATTCGATCAGGTTTTCAGATCGCGAACCTATCCCTAATCCGGATAAACCGGAAAAGTTGAAAGTGCCTAGAGTGAACTAAAGTGCCTAAAGTT
>CBDUUO010000813.1:0-1593 GCA_965370395.1 uncultured bacterium | reverse complement strand
GCCGCCTCTGATAAATATATTCTGGCCATTGACCTCGGAACCTCCGGGCCAAAATCAGCACTGGTTTCCACCCGCGGTGAGGTGATTGATTATGAATTTGAAAGCGTAGACTTGCTTATTCTGCCGAATGGAGGTGCCGAGCAAAATCCGAACGAGTGGTGGCAGGCCATCATTAACACCGCTAAACGAGTTCTCAACAAAAAATGGGTTGCGGCCGAAGATATTGTGTGCGTGAGCTGCACCACCCAATGGTCCGGGACGGTGGCCGTCGATCAAGGCGGTAATGCCCTAACCAATGCCGTCATCTGGATGGATACCCGCGGGAGCCGATATATTGAACAAATCACAAACGGTTTGATCAATATCGCGGGTTACGGCATCCAAAAACTGAGACGCTGGCTGAGTTTAACCGGCGGTGCGCCGGGACACGCCGGCAAGGACCCGATTGCCCACATCCTTTTTTTAAAATACGAATATCCTGAAATCTACCGGCAGACCTACAAATTTCTGGAGCCTAAAGATTATATTAATCTGAGATTTACCGGTAGATTCGCCGCCTCCTTCGATTCAATTGCTCTCCACTGGATAACCGATAATCGTAACCTGGCCAAAGTTGATTACGATGACCGGCTCATCCGGATGTGCGGCGTTACCCGGGACAAATTCCCCGATCTCAAGCGTGCGGTTGACATACTGGGCCCGATTAAAAAAGAAGTCGCGCAGGAATTGGGACTCGATGAGGATACCCCCGTGATAACCGGCACACCGGATATCCCCAGTGCAGCCCTGGGCTCCGGCGCCGTTAGAGATTTCGAAGGGCACCTTTATGTGGGGACATCGTCCTGGATCACCTGCCACGTGCCATTTAAAAAAACCGATCTGTTTCACAATATGGCGGCGCTGCCTTCGGCGATACCGGAACGTTATTATATCGCCAATGAGCAGGAAACCGCAGGTGCCTGCCTGACCTTTTTAAGAGACAATATTTTGTACCACAAAGACCGGCTGCTGGATGAGTCCAGTCTTCCGGATGTTTACAAAATTTTTGACGAGATTGCTGAAAATACACCGGCCGGAAGCAACAATGTAATCTTTATGCCCTGGCTGTACGGTGAGCGCACGCCCGTCGAAAACGATTCGGTTCGTTCGGGTATTTTTAATCTTTCGTTAAGCACCACCCGTGAGCATTTGGTCAGAGCGATTTTCGAAGGCGTGGCTTATAATTCAAGGTGGCTGCTGGGGTACGTGGAAAAGTTCATCAAACGACGGCTGGATCCCATCCGTATTATCGGTGGGGGTGCCAATTCCAATGTCTGGTGTCAAATCTTTGCAGATGTTTTTAATCGCACCATCAAGCAGGTCAAAGATCCCATCCAGGCCAATTTGCGCGGCGCCGCGTTTCTGGCTTCCATTTCAATGGGATACCTGTCGGTCGATGACATTTCCGGTCATGTTCCAATTATCCGAACCTATCAACCAGATCCGAAAAATCGCAACATCTATGACCGGTTATACCGTCAATTTCTAGCGCTTTATAAACGCAACAAGCCGATCTTCAAACGCCTTAATCGTGCCTGACGGCTTATTCTCGGG
>CBDUUO010000812.1:0-1608 GCA_965370395.1 uncultured bacterium | reverse complement strand
TGGAAAACCTGAGAGATTGCTTCGCTTCGCTCGCAATGACTTTTGAAAGATTCGCCAAGTCAATCGGAACATATTTTTGACAATTACTATAACTGTTCGAAAACATTATCATCTGTTAATTCAACGTCTCGGAATTTCTACAACTTATTGGAATTATAGTGCTTTTTGTGGCCATATTCTTTTGTAAGCCACATGGAATGATGGAATAGTGGAATATTGGAATACTGGGTATGGAAATCGGAAAATAACACTTTCTACAAAAATGTTGAGCCTACATTTTTTTATTATACTCATCAGGCAGCTATTTTCTGCTTTTGCCACGCAAAATACGACATCAGAACAAGAAAATCAATGCAAAATTATGCGCTTTGAGTTCCGTTTTCTTGAAACCCATCATTCCACAATTCCATTGTTCCATCATTCCAATTGGGGCAAAGCCCCTAAGTTCAAGTCAATACGTTGCGTTTACATCACTAATCTTGAGGAAAATGTGTCCGGAATTGGTGCTGTTGTGAAAACGGCTTTATTCGGTCTCTAAGGCAGCATATCCACTTAAAAATAATAGGCATTTTCATTTTATGCTTGCACTTCGCATTTTTTATGATAAAAACCCAGGGATAATAGAATTGGATTCAGCGGTGGATGTTTCATACCTTGGATAGCATTTGCGCTATCGATTTTGACTATTGGGTTATAAAGGGGGGCAACAATTAACATGGCAGAAGAAAATTCAACCGAGCAACATCCTTCCGAATCAGATCCTTCAGACGCGATAGCGTTACCGAAACCCGGAAATCCGTTTACATGGATTTTTCATCCATTCGGGGCGAGAGCCATCAGGATCAACGGCAACATGGGTGCCATAGCGATCTTTTTTTTCCGCGCCTTTATCATGATTTTTCATCCCAAGCAGTTCTCCGCCATTGTCCAGCAGATTTACTTTATCGGGGCCAAATCCGTGCAAATCGTTGCGCTGGTGGGCTTTTTTACCGGCATGGTCCTGGGCCTGCAACTGTACTATGTACTGGTTAAATTCGGTTCGGTGGGGGTGCTGGGCACCGCCGTCGCCCTTTCGTTGATCAGAGAGATGGGACCGGTTTTAACCGCGATTATGATTACCGCCCGGGCCGGTTCGGCCATGACGGCTGAAATCGGCATCCAGCGCATTTCCGAACAGATCGATGCCCTGTCCACCATGCGCATCGATCCGGTGGGGTATTTGATCAGCCCGCGGATTGTGGCTGCCGTCATCAGTTTTCCGATCTTGACGACATTGTTTGATCTTATCGGTATCTTTGGCGGATGGGTCAGCGGATGTCTTTTACTGGGCGTGAATTCCGGGGCCTATTATTACCGGGTCGTTTCCGCCACCCAGATGGAAGATATCACCGGAGGACTGATAAAATCCCTGGTCTTCGCGGTTCTGGTTGTTACCATCTGCTGTTTTCAGGGTTTTTTCACCCATATGCGCAGCGACAGTTTCGGCGCCAGAAGTGTCAGCCTGTCCACCACATCGGCGGTTGTGATCTCCTGTGTGATGATCCTGATTTCAGATTATATCGTAACCTCTTTCGTTATGTAGGGGCCTATTATGGAAAAAGAACCAAT
>CBDUUO010000811.1:0-1608 GCA_965370395.1 uncultured bacterium | reverse complement strand
CCTCCAGAATGGATTTCAGATAATCGAGACGCAAGGGGCTTAGTGCATCCTGAAGGATATCTTCCCGGATGTATGTGAGTTGAAGGTTGCGTTCAAATATCCGATTCGCCAAGGCCGAGTAATCTGACAGGAGTACACCGGATATATCGGTGGCAAAAAATCGTGTTTGGTCGCCGGGATAGATTAGCGTTTTGGGGAAAATCTGAAGAAGGGTTTTCTTTATGGAACCCAAAAAGCGGGCCTGGGTTGGACCCAGCATACTTTCGCCACCGGAAACCGCAAAGGAAAAAATCCCGCCTGACAAAAGCCGCTGTTTCACATGGGCGAAGAATTCCTTTGTATAAAATCGGTTCATCTGAGCGGTGATCGGATCTCCCATATTCATCAAAATCACGTCGTAGCGTGCATGAGAGCGACGCATGAAGGTACGGGGGTCCTGATGAAACAGGCGAACGCGGGGATGTTGAAGAGATGCATCCGTTGCAGATGACAGATGAGGTTTGAGAAGACGAATGAAATCCGGATCCGGTTCCACGTAATCGATATACTGGATGCTTGGCTGTTTAAAAAGCTCCTCCAGAAGGCCGGCAATTCCACCTCCCAGAAGAAGGATAGTTTTAGGGTCCGGATGTTGAAGGAGAGCCAAGTGGACCCCATGTTCGGCGCTGAGCCGATCCGGTTCCGAAAATAACCACAGGCCGTTGGTAAAAACCGATACCTGGTCCTCTTTTTTCAGCACTGCAATGTTGTGATAGGCAGTGTCATACACGGCCGAAAGGTTCGGCCCCCATTGCCATCGACGGCTCATATGATCCAAACGAGACCCGGAAACCGCCCCCATTACAACCAGTAGAGACACAGCAATCCACATCAAGTGCCCAAAACGCACGTTTGAACTAGGCCGCCACGGCCGAAACAGCCACCAAGAAATGAATAGGATCATCCCGGAAGTGATCCATATTGTTGTAAAGACCGAACCATAAGGAAGAAATACAAAATAAAAAATCAGGCCACCGGCGGCCGAACCCAGCGCCTCTCCCAGGTAGATCCCCAGGGGCTGATTCTTCCCTTTTTTTCGATGAATTGCCCAGCAGATTCCGAAAAGTGCGCCAGATATCGGGCAAAAGAGACCTGTAACTGCAACGGAAATAAGAAGCATCTTCCCGATGGAAGGCAATTCTCCTGCAGGAAGCGTCCAGATGATTCTGGTTGCACGGATGAAGAGCACCGACAGGGGCAACATGGCCGAAAGACAAACAAGCATCAGCCTTAGCAGGGTGGTGTGCGCAGAAACCTTCAACGCCCATTTTCCGGACAGCCCGCTTCCCAGTCCACTCCAGAGGAACCAGCCAGCAAAAATCAGCCCCGCCGACAATTCATTACCGTAAAACAAAACCAGAAGCTCTCTTAAAATAATAATTTGAGCAACGGTCGCTACAAACCCGGTGGTTGTGATGGTGAGAACCGGCGATGGTATAGCTGATAACAAGCGCATGGTTCCAGTCTCATGAACGGGTCCTTTGACATGGAAAACAAGCTGTAAATCCCGGTTTAGCTTGATGGAGTAAGTTTAGCAGCTTTTTTTGAAAATAAAAGGGTTGATTGATC
>CBDUUO010000810.1:0-1614 GCA_965370395.1 uncultured bacterium | reverse complement strand
TCTTTGCAAAGCAGTCCCATGGACATCAACGCTTCGCAATATTTGCGGGCACCGCCGGTATCGGGAGTCAACTCCACCGCCAGCATGAGACCGCTGCCCCGCACCTCCTTAATATGGGGGGCCTGGATCCTCGATAGGTTCGATAAAAAATAATCCCCCATGGCAGCTGCGTTTTCAATCATATGCTCTTCGACTAAAACCTTAAGCGCTGTTCTGGCGATGGCACAGGCCAGCGGATTGCCGCCAAAGGTGCTGCCGTGCTCACCGGGGCGCAAAACATCCATGACTTCCTTGTTGGAAAGCACCGCTGAAATGGGATAGAAACCGCCGGAAAGCGCTTTGCCGATAAGCGTCAGATCGGCTTCAATACCCTCATGTTCTTCGGCCAGCATTTTCCCGGTGCGACCCAGGCCGGTCTGGATTTCATCCAGGATGAAGACGACATTATTTTGCGAACAGATGGATCTGGCTTTTTGCAGATAACCATCAGGCGGTATGATCACACCGGCCTCGCCCTGAATGGGTTCTGCCAAAAAGGCCACCGTGTTGGGTGTGATGGCAGCTTCAAGCGCATCACTATTGCCAAAGGGAATAATCTTAAAGCCGGGCGTGAAGGGGCCGAAATTTTCCCGTGACGGTTTATCGGTACTGAAACCAACAATGGTAATCGTGCGCCCGTGAAAATTATTTTCACAAACGATTATTTCAGCCTGACCCTCAGGAACCCCTTTGACCTGATAGCCCCACTTGCGAACGGCCTTGATAACCGTTTCCACCGCCTCGGCGCCACTGTTCATCGGTAATACCTTGTGGGAATTGGTCAGTTCACAGAGTTCTTTATAAAGCAGCCCCAGTTGATTATTGCGAAAGGCCCGGGATGTAAGGGTCAGTATCTGGGCCTGTTCGATCATGGTACCCATAATTTTCGGGTGGCAATGGCCCTGATTGACCGCCGAATACGCCGACAGGCAGTCCATATATTTGTTGCCCTCTACATCCCACACCCAGATGCCCTCACCGCGGCTTAAGACGACATCCAGCGGCTTGTAATTATGGGCACCCAATTCATCTTCAAGGTTGATGTAGTCCTGAGGTTTCATTGGTTGTCCTCCTTATTAAACCCTCATAATGGATACTTGTCCGATGTCTCTGTATTATTTCACAATAGGATTGGCGGGTCAATATTATGAAAATGCTGCGGACAGGAGCATGGCCTAGTGGTGTTTTGATGGATAACGGGAAGGTCATTATGAATTTGAAATAAACAGAGGAATCTAAAATGTCAGAAAACCCAACCATTGTTGCCGTTAATGGCTCGCCCCACGCCGGGGCGGGCAATACATCCATGAAACACGAGTACAAACACTGGCAGGAAAACGGCCTCTATGATGGATTCGAAAACTACATTCAGCAAACCGCAACTAAACCGAAATATAACCCCGCTGTGAGAGATGCTTGGATCAAGGAACTCATCGCACAACACAGGAAGAAAAAGAAAGGAAATAAAAAGAGGATTTTAAAGAAAAAAAACGTAACTATTGAAAATTTGGTCTGAGTGTTTTATAATAAAATTTTGCTTATAGCTCATAATTCAGGGTTATCTGAAACTGAAGT
>CBDUUO010000809.1:0-1619 GCA_965370395.1 uncultured bacterium | reverse complement strand
GGATTAGCCAGGGCATCACGATTTGTGACGGGATTGCCCTCGATAATATTTTTAACTGCGAGTTCCACTTTTTTCATATTTATGGTATAGGGGATGTCGGCCACCGGGATGATCTTCGCAGGGACATGACGCGGCGAAACGTTATTGCGTATGTTTTGTTTGATCGTGTTTCTAAGCTCTTCGGTCAGTGTATGATCTGGTCGCATTTTGACGAAGAGGACAACGCGAATATCATTTTCCCACTTTTGCCCGACAACAAGGCTGTCTGCAATCGAATCAAGAAAATCTACCTGGCTGTAGATTTCCGCCGTGCCAATCCTGACGCCGCCGGGATTTAACGTCGTATCTGATCTGCCGTAGACTATTACGCCGCCCGTATCGCTCTTAATCTCGATGTAATCGCCATGCTGCCAAACACCAGGATAAAAATCGAAATATGCCCGATGGTACTTGCTGCCGTCGGGATCATTCCAGAAGCCAATCGGCATCGAAGGAAACGCCGCCGTGCAAACAAGTTCACCCTTCTGATCATAAACCGGGCAGCTCTTTTCATCGAAAGCCAGCACTTTCATTGCCAGAGCCCGCGACTGGAGTTGGCCGGCGTATACCGGAAGCATTGGGTTGCCAAGGGCGAAACAACCGTTAATATCTGAACCGCCGGATATGCTTGAAAGCTGCAGGTCCCGCTTGACATGATCATAAACAAAATCAAATCCTTCCTCTGACAAAGGGGATCCTGTTGATAACAATATACGCAGGGGCGTAAGGTCATATTGTTTCGCTGGCTTTATGTTGGTATCCAATAATGTGTGGATGTAACCGGCGCTTGTTCCGAAAATGGTTATTTTTTCATCCTGGGCAAGCTCCCAAAGTGTTCCCGGTTCAGGATAGAACGGATTGCCGTCGAAAAGGACAACCGTCGCCCCAACAGCAAGGGAGCTGACCAGCCAGTTCCACATCATCCAACCGCACGTAGTGAAATAGAAAATGTTATCTTCAGGCTTGAGGTCAGTATGAAGCATTAGTTCCTTCAAGTGATGCAAGAGGATTCCACCGGCCGATTGAACCATACATTTTGGCAACCCGGTAGTCCCTGATGTAAACATGATGTAAAGCGGATGATCAAATGGAAGCTGCTCGAACTCAATTTCCAGGCTTTCTTCCTGCGATTTGAATTCGTCGAACAGGACTGCATTGGCAAGCGAGCTTAGATCGTCTCTGCCATCCGTATATGCGGTGACAATAATTTTTTCGATCTCCGGCAGTTCTTTTAGAATAGAGGCGACTTTTTCGAGGAGATTAAATTGTTTGCCTTTGAAATAGTAGCCATTGGTTGTAAAGAGCACTTTGGGTTTTACCTGGCCAAAGCGGTCGAGCACACCTTTAATACCAAAATCAGGTGAACAGGAAGACCACACCGCACCCAGGCTGGTTGCCGCCAGCATTGCAATGATCGTTTCAGGCATATTCGGCATAAAGCCTGCGACACGATCCCCTTTTTCAACGCCCATGTCTTTAAGAGATTTGGCGACTTTCGCGACTTCGTTGTACAGCCGGGCATACGTGATTTTGACAGGCGTCTGCCCCTCTCCTTTGAATATTATTGCAAGTCTATCATC
>CBDUUO010000808.1:0-1623 GCA_965370395.1 uncultured bacterium | reverse complement strand
TAGTTAAGTAATTGAACCAATCGAACCAATCAAACCAATTGAACTAATGAAACCGTCCTTTAACGTTGAACCTCTGAACCCGGTTGGGATGGAGCTCTCAGAAACATGAAACCGATATATTTCCCCTTTACCTATGTACCCCGGTGGGTGGCGGAAACGTTGGCCGCCTGTTTTAAGCAGTTTGTCGTCTATCAGCCCTCGGGCCGAAAATTATCCGTTGAGATGCAGCCTTGGGTCGAAGCAAATGTGATGGAAGTCCGCCTGCCCGTGCACACGGAAGATGAAGCCCTTGCAAAGGTGGTCAAGGAGTTTCGGGCGTTTGCCAGCCTGCACGACGACAGCAAGAATCTCAAAACGGCGGCCTTTTTGGGACAACAAGGAGCCATTCCTTTTTCGGGTGAATCCGTAACTTCCCAGATCGCCTCGGATGTAAAAAAAAGCAGCCGGACGGAATCTGCCGAAGCGAATTTCGATCCGTTGTTTTGCGCACGGGTTTTTCTCGATTTTGCCCATGAATTCGACCGGCAGAGTGATGAATTAAATCGAGGGCTCGGTGTTCATGATCGGCGTGCGCGCGATCTGCTTAAAGAAATAAGCGGTGAAAAAGAAAATGGTTTACCTGCCACCCCGCTTACCGCTGAAATCAAAGTCGAAGATCCCGGTGAATACATGGCACTGCGCCGATTTCAGGCGTGGTTACGCCTGTTTATGCTCGATCCGGTCAATTCAGGGCTTTTTGTGACCAGCAGCCCATCGGTTTTCAATCATTTGATTGAAAACCTGGCTGCAGCGGAAAAGGTTATTCAATCTGGAGGTCTGCCGGTCATGGGTGCTAAAGATGATTCCGGTATCTCCTGGCGGGATTCGTTTTTAAAACAGATGAAACAACTTGTCGAAAGCAGGTGGTCCGCAGCTGAGCACACCTTCGCTGACATGCCTCTGCCAAAGGATCAGCGCTCAAACGTTACGCTGACGCTATATCTGGTGCCCGGCCAAAACCCGGTGGATTTATTTTCCCGGGTTTTCGAAGATCAGAACGTCGATACACTCAAACCCAATCAAAGAGCTGAATTCACCAATACCCTGATCGGGCTCATCAGTCAGCGACCCGTCAATCCTTAAGCGTTTTTGAAAATACAAAAACCACTGGTTTTTACGAGAGTGTTTAGGTAAAAAATATCATCAAGGCTTGACTCGGTTTTCCAATTGGTATATTGACTTTTCTCTTAAACAGAATCCAAGGTGGATTTCCGGCACCTTAATAAACACCTAATTGGAAAGGAGACGTATATAATGGGTTTTAATGTTGTCGTTGACGAAAACAAATGTGCAGGCTGTGAAGAATGTGTAGATGTTTGCCCGGTTGAAGTTTTTGAAATGAAAGACGAAAAGTCTGTACCCGTGAATGCGGATGAATGCCTTGGCTGCGAAAGCTGTGTCGAGGTTTGTGAAGAAGGCGCGATTACCGTAGAAGAGATTTAATTGGATGTGGCCCTCCGATCATTTTTTGTAAGCCGGATCTGAGGGCCTTTTTTTATGCTGTACGCTTCGTGCGTTGGTTATATGATTTATAGCGGTTGTCATAAATATGTTCCGTTTGCCAGATTTCCTAACAAGCGAAAT
>CBDUUO010000807.1:0-1623 GCA_965370395.1 uncultured bacterium | reverse complement strand
GGGTTTGATTCTTTCCAGCACATCGCCGTTTTCATTCAGTAAAAAAATCTTGAAGCCGCCGGCTGTGGCATCTTTTAACAACTCTTCATATAAGATGGCCTGCACCTCATATTTGTGGCCTTTCTGGCGGGCCATGTTCATGAAGCATTGTTGCGCCTCTTCTTTGGAATGAAAAGCCGGAATAAATGAAATATTTTCCTGTTGATCATGCTGGCCCAGGAATTGCTCCTTTCCACCGGGATCCTGGACAACCACCCACACCCATTGATCTTCACCCCGCACACTTTTCATGTTTGCTCCTTTTGCGAAAGCTTTTTTAATTTGGGGAGTAATTTTTTTCCCCGGGATTGTATTGCAGGACTGCCGGTTCGGGATAATTTTTCTATGGCCCTGAGCACGCGGGCAGATGCTTCCGCCCTCTTCAGGGCTAAATCCGACAGGGCCTGCATGGCAAAGGTGACAACGATTTTGCTTTTATCATTCAGGTACTCAAAAAAAATATCCGTTACGGTCGCTGTTTCTTTAGATGTTAATTTTAAGCGAGGAATCATCTGGGCCGTATGCCAGCGCAGCTCCTGCTGTTGCGTTTGTTGAGCAAGGCGAATGAGTTCAGTTTTAAAAGGCTGTAAAGATTGCGGATTGTCCAAAGATATTTTTTCCATAGCGTCGGCAGCGCGCATGCACACAACCGGATCCTCGTCAAACAGGCCGGTTACCAGGTCTTTAAATAAATCCGGCTTTTTTTGAACGGCAGCGACCACTTCGCTGACCTTTCCGATGGATCGGCGGTCACCGCCCCGCAGTTTGGATAATATGTTAGCCATGTCTTTTCCTTGTTAAACGCGGCCTAAACGGCTGAGCATTGCACCCATTTCGTCTTTTTTTATCTTGCCGGCATCGGTTCCTTCAAAATCGACCGCTAAAATGTTTTCACTCAGCTTTTTGATTTTTTGCAGAACTTTAAGATGGGCAGGATGCTCCTGGTAGCGTTTCACGGCTTCCAGGTTGGCAAAAAGTGAAACCAACGCGAAGTCATATGATCTTTCAGAATGGACCCGGTCGCGTCCAAATTCGTAGGCCTGAATCTCAATAATCTTATTGGGAAGATCATCCAGGCTTTTTTCGAGATCATCGATGGCATCATCGTTGACATCGGGTTTAAATTTCATCAAAACCACATGATTGATCATATTAACGCCTCCTTTTTCATTATCCCAACGGGCAGCGTTACCTCTCTTTTAGGTTAATTTGCTGCGATTTTTTATCACCACGAAGGACACGAAGATTCACGAAGGTTACATAAGAATCGTAATCTTCTTTTTCTTCGTGGACTTCGTGGTAAGATTTTATTCCGAGAAACGATTGCTCGGGTGCTCATCTCCCCTTGAAGATTTTTTTCAGCCCGATGAAGAACAAACCACTAAAAATATAAATTAACCCGGCGCCCACGATACTGAATTTTACAATCGCGCACCAGCGCGCCAGAGCCGGCAGCCACATGCGGGCTGAATTCAGCAGCAGGGCAATCAAGGCCAAATTTTCAATCGCATCTAAAAAGGATTGGTATAAAGGGAAACATTTTACCGCATGTCTGCACCCGGGTAAATTGGCTTCGGCTAAGGT
>CBDUUO010000806.1:0-1624 GCA_965370395.1 uncultured bacterium | reverse complement strand
TGTTAAGCACGCCGCCAGCGTTCATTCTGAGCCAGGATCAAACTCTCCAATTAAACTATAAAATACTGTGTTGTAAGCACAGTAAACTTACGTTGACCCGACTTACATACGCGTCACTATTTAGTTTTCAAAGATCAAATGGCCTTTTTAAAAAAAAGGCTACCGGATTTAAAAAACCGGATTTCGTCTGCAATGCAACCTTTCCAATATACTAATTGGAATGGTATTGTCAACCTTTTTCGTCTCAATTCGGCCGCTATTTTTACTCGATCGGTCCCGAACGAAAAATATTGAATTTACACTTACCAATTAGGTTTGTCAATATAAATTATTTAATTTATTTCCGAACTTCAATTTTGTGGAAACGTTTCTTCCCCGACCGTAAAACGATTGTTTTCTGATCGTCTAAATCGGTGTCACTCACCAGATAATCAAATGATTCAACACGATCACCATTAATATAGGCACCGCCCTGTTCGATCAGCCGGCGGGCGGCGCCGCCGGAGTTGGCCAGACCGACCTGATGAAATAGTTTAAAGGCCGGAATACCGGCTTTAAGCGTTTGGACATCCAGAAAGGAGCTGGGCACAGACTCATCACCGGCGCCTAAATCGCCCCGCGGTATGGTGCTGGCGGGCAGAATACTAGCCGGCACCTTGCGGATGCCGAACATGCTTGCCGCTGCCTTATAAGCATTGACGGCCTCCTGGTTTCCGTGAGCAAGCCGGGTGGCTTCAAATGCCAGAACTGCTTTGGCACTGTTTAGGTCCGCTCCGCTTAATTTTTCAATCGGGCGGATTTCGTCCATCGGCAAAAAGGTGAACAGCGCCAGAAAACGACTCACATCCCGGTCGTCGGTGTTTATCCAATACTGATAGTAATCATAAGGTGCCGTTTTTTCAGTATCCAGCCACACAGCGCCTTTGGCTGTTTTGCCCATTTTTTCGCCGCTGCTGGTGGTAATCAAGCGAAAGGTAATCCCGAATGCCGCCCCCTGGTGGACCCGGCGAATCAGCTCAACTCCGGCAACAATGTTGCCCCACTGGTCGCTGCCGCCCATTTGAATTTTGCAGTCGTGATTTTCAAATAATTCTAAAAAATCGTAAGCCTGCAACACCATGTAATTAAATTCGATAAAGGTCAGTCCCTCCTCGGAATCCAGACGGATTTTATAGCTTTCGGCCTTGATCATGCGGTTAACCGAAAAATGGCGGCCGATATCTCGCAAAAAAGGAATATATTTCAATTCGGCAAGCCAGTCGGCGTTATTTAACAGCAGCGCTCTGTCTTCCGTAAAGTCAAGAAAATGAGAAAGCTGCTTTTTAATCCCTGCCGCATTTTGTTCCAAGGCATCCAGCGTCAGCAATTTGCGCATTTCAGTCTTGCCCGAGGGATCTCCGACCATGCCCGTGCCACCCCCGATCAAAGCAATGGGTCGGTGGCCCTGTCGCTGCATGTGTGCCAGGGACATGATGGGCACCAGACTGCCAACGTGCAAACTGGCGGCGGTAGGATCAAACCCGATATAGCAGGACACGTTTCCCTGATCGAGACAGCCTCTTAACTCCTGGTCATGGGTGGTCTGATCAATGAATCCGCGCTCCTCTAAAACATCCAGAACATT
>CBDUUO010000805.1:0-1625 GCA_965370395.1 uncultured bacterium | reverse complement strand
CGGCTTGAAAAACGCCTCAAAGCATCTGAGCGCAAACGAGCCCGGCGTCAAAAGAACCGGCCGAAATTCAGCTACAATGATGAGCTTCCGATAACCGCCAAAAAGGATGAAATCATTAAGGCCATATCCCGGCATCCGGTGATTATTGTATCCGGTGAAACCGGCTCCGGCAAAACCACCCAGCTGCCTAAATTCTGCCTGGCTGCGGGCAGAGGCATCGACGGTATCATCGGTCACACTCAGCCCCGCAGAATTGCGGCCATGACGGTGGCGCGTCGGATTGCCGAAGAGCTCGGGCAGGATCTTGGCCGGGCGGTCGGCTACAAAATTCGATTTAACGATCGCACCTCAAAAGATGCCTATTTGAAAATTATGACCGACGGCATCCTGCTGGCCGAAACGCAAACCGATCGATTTCTGAACACCTACGATACGATTATTGTCGATGAAGCTCATGAGCGCAGCCTCAACATCGATTTTATCCTGGGTATTTTACAAGCCCTGCTGGATCGCCGGGACGATCTTAAGCTGATTATCACCTCTGCCACAATTGATACGGAAAAATTTTCAAAGGCTTTTAATGCCGCCCCGGTAATTGAAGTGTCGGGTCGCATGTATTCGGTGGAGGTGCGCTATCAGGAGCCGGAATTTCAAAAGGCAGAAAAAAATGAGGTGACCCACGTTGAGATGGCTGCTCAGGCGGTCAGCCGGCATATAAAAGAGAGTTCCCGGGGTGATATCCTGGTCTTTATGCCCACCGAGCAGGACATTCGGGAGACCTGTGAGCTGATTGAATCTTCAAGACCTAAAAATTCGTGTATTCTGCCGTTGTATGCCCGGCTGACGGTCGCCGAGCAGGCGCGGGTTTTTGCACGCTCATCCGAACGCAAAATCATTGTCGCCACCAACGTGGCCGAAACCTCCATTACCATCCCGGGAATCAAATATGTGGTGGATTCAGGCCTGGCCCGGATCTCCCGCTATTCACCGCGATCGCGCACCGCTTCACTACCGGTGATGCCGGTTTCGCGAAGCAGTGCCGACCAGCGCAAAGGGCGTTGCGGACGGGTTCAAAATGGCATCTGCGTGCGACTGTTTACGGAGGATGATTACCTCAAGCGCCCCTTGTACACGCGGCCGGAAATCCTACGGGCCAATCTGGCGGAAGTCATCCTGCGAATGATCGCCCTGCGGCTGGGCGACATCGCCGATTTTCCCTTTATCGATCCGCCTGATTTAAAAAGTATTAATGATGGCTTTGACCTGCTTTATGAACTGGGAGCGATAAAACATCGGCGCAAGGCGCAAGGCGCAAGGCGCAAGGGCCATGATGGTCCTGAGGAGACTAAATCAAACAAAACGGTCGAGCTTACTGAGAAGGGACGCTTGATGGCGAAGATTCCATTGGATCCCAGGCTTTCCAGAATGCTCCTTGAAGCCAAAGACCAGGGATGCGTCGAACCAATTACGGTGCTTGCTGCGGTCCTGAGCATCCGGGATCCGCGGGAACGCCCGCTGGAAAAAACGGCCGAAGCCGATCGGATGCATGCCCGCTTCGACGATCCGCTGTCTGATTTTACCACATTGCTTAATATCTGGAATCGCTACAACCATATCCGGCAAAC
>CBDUUO010000804.1:0-1631 GCA_965370395.1 uncultured bacterium | reverse complement strand
TGTGGTTTTTTTAATAAGGTGCGGGCTGAAGAAGGGACGGCCAATTTGCGCACGAAATTCCTGCGCTTTATTTCAAAAGATGCAGACGGCCCCGTTTTTAAAAGCATGCGTTATCAACATATCCCGGCCGGTAAACGGTTTATCACCCAGGGGCAGGATGGAGATGCGGCCTATATCATCCAGAGGGGCTCCTGTCAGCTGATTGTCGAAAAAGACGGCGAATTGCACCCTGTGGGGCATCGCGGCGAAGGCGATATTGTCGGCGTCATGGCCATTTTAACCGGCGAACCCCGCAGCGCCCATGTTGAAGCCGAAACCGATATGGAGGTGTGGGTTTTAAATCGAGATCAATTCGAACATATCTCAAAGGAACAACCGGGTTTGTTGAGCTTTCTTACAGAGCTGGTGGCCGATCGATTTGATTCCAGAAGACCGATTGCCGACCGTACCATCGGAAAATATGTCGCTACCGATATCATCGGGCGCGGCGGATTCAGCATTATATACAAAGGCATGCATCTGGGGCTGAATATGTCCGTGGCCATTAAAATGATGCGGCACGATTTGGCCTTGGATCCTGATTTTTTGCGCAATTTTCGAAACGAAGCCAAAACCATTGCCAGTTTGAACCATGAAAACATCATCAAGGTTTACGACATTGAGGAACGGTTTCAGACCGTTTTTTTAATCATGGAATATCTTGAAGGCGAACCTTTGATCAAAATACTGAAGCGTCTGAAAGTCATTTCGCCAAGTCTAGCGGTCCGCTATTTAATTCAAATCTGTTCCGGCCTTCAATATGCTCATAGTCGCGGTATTATCCACCGCGATATCAATTCGTCAAACATCGTCATCCAGCGAGACGATCAATTAAAAATTCTGGACTTCGGGCTGGCCTGCCCGATCGGTACGCATGATTTCAGTTCTCTCGGTACCCTGGCTTATATGGCACCGGAACAGATTCAAGGTGATCCGATGGATCAGCGCACCGATATCTATGCCGTGGGAATTACCGCTTATGAAATACTGGTGGGGAAGAGACCGTTTCCCGAGGACGATGCACAGGCCCTGGCGGATATGCACTTGAATCATGACATTCCGGATCCGTTGGCAAGCGTTGCGGATCTGTCGAAAGGCCTGCAGCGCTTCATCATCAAATCCTGCCAGCGCGACCCCAACCTCCGCTATGACGACTTCAAGCAGGTCCTGACCGATTTAAAGCGCATCTCCAGAGAGCACAGGGTTGCCCACAAAAATATAGCAGCACCGAAACGTAAACACGCGACGCTTATGCTTTCCTTTGAAGATAAAAATCAGCTTGAGCTGCAACAGCTAATGGAAGAATTTAGCGCCAGAGCGCGCCAAATCGGTGTGGATCTAACAATTCCCGATCTGCCGGAAGAATAGTGCGCCTGGCGGATTAGCGTAATTGTCAAAAACATTCCGGGATTCAAACGTTTTTTTCTACAACCGTACAATCGTGCAAGCGTTTATACCGCAATTCCGTATTTCGGAACATTATTATGAAAAGCGGTATAAAATGCATTTTGGGGACAGCTTCTCGTATCATGTCCCGCAAGTAATTTACAAAACACGGATTGAGTTTATTAATGTTAATTCGTTTTATTTTA
>CBDUUO010000803.1:0-1633 GCA_965370395.1 uncultured bacterium | reverse complement strand
CGTCAATCGACAATTGATAGGGGTTCCTTAAATATTCAATCGAAAATATTCAATCTTTACAAGACGGTGAAAATATTCCAATACAATTTTTTTGCCACAAAATGCACAAAAACAACAACTAAGGTACTAAATTGAGTTTGCATCTTTTTTTGTTGACACAACTGCCACAATGTATCAAATTGTAGAGTTGATTCTTAAAAATACGCATTCAGTTAAAGGAAGAATCTTATGGAAAGTACGGAGTTTAAAGAGTTTCGAAAGAAATTAAACAAAACTCAGGCTCAAATGGCCCAGCTGTTGGGCGTATCGCTCAAGGCCGTGCACAGCTATGAGCAGGGATGGCGCCGCGTCCCGCCAGCTGTTGAACGTCAGATGTATTTTTTAGCGGTTAAGAAAAATACCAAAAAAGGCAAGTTGAAAGCATGCTGGCAGGTTAAAAAATGCAGCCCGGAACAAAAAATCCAATGCCCGGCCTGGGAGTTCGGCGCGGGTGAGCTTTGCTGGTTTATCAATGGAACCATTTGCGACGGTACGCCTCAGAAAAACTGGAAAGAAAAAATCAAGATATGCAAAACCTGTGAAGTTTTTGGGCCCCTGATAAAATAAGCTTCCTGCTGCAAACCATAAACCACTTCACTTAAAATAATCCGCCGCGCTGGCTGACCGTCAGCGCACCTGGTAATTTCAACCTTAAAAAAAAATTGGATCCGAAAAATGACTAGCAATTATAAATTTGAAACACAGTGCCTGCATGCCGGCCAGCAACCGGATCCGGCTACAACCGCCAGAGGGGTGCCGGTTCACCGCACTTCTTCTTACGTATTCAACAGCACCGAACATGCCGCCAATCTTTTTGCACTCAAAGAAATGGGCAATATTTACACCCGAATCATGAATCCCACCCAGGATGTACTCGAGCAGCGGATTGCGGCACTCGAAGGCGGCGCAGCAGCCCTGGCCTTAGCTTCCGGAACATCGGCGGTGTATTATTCGATTATCAATATCTGTAAGGCCGGGGATGAAATCGTATCTGCCACCAACTTATATGGCGGCACCTATACGATGTTTGATGGCATTCTTCCGCAATTCGGCATCCAGGTAAATTTTGCCGATGCCAGAGATCCGGACAATTTTGCCAAAGCGATCACAGAAAAAACCCGGGCCTTATTTATCGAGACCATCGGCAACCCGGTGCTGGATTTTACGGATATCAGCGCGGTCGCTGAAATTGCTCACAGCCACAATCTGCCGTTGATTGTCGATGCAACCTTTACCACGCCTTATTTGCTCAAAACGATCGAGCACGGGGCCGACATCGTGGTGAATTCCCTCACCAAATGGATGGGGGGACACGGCACCGGTATCGGCGGTATTGTCGCTGATTCGGGAAATTTCGACTGGCAGGATCCAAAATTTAAACTTTACAACGAGCCCGATCCCAGCTACCACGATATCCGTTACGCCCATGATCTCGGCGACATGAATCCCATTGCCTTTATCCTTCGAATGCGGCTGGTGCCCCTGCGCAACCTGGGAGCATGTATTTCCCCGGATAATGCCTGGATGTTTTTGCAGGGTTTGGAAACCCTTCCTTTGCGGATGCAGCGGCATTGTGAAAATGCAGCCGAAGTGG
>CBDUUO010000802.1:0-1638 GCA_965370395.1 uncultured bacterium | reverse complement strand
TGTTGACTTCGTCCCATCTCTTGGTCGCCAGATCCAGGTCGTACTCAATGAATCCGACATCCAGATCCCAAAAGGAATCAACGCCCAGGGCCTTCTTGGCGTGCGTGGCCATTTCGACGCCTTCTTTTTCCCACACGGAGAATTTAATGTCCGTCCTAGCTGCGAAGTATCGACCCTCCAGCACGTATTTTTGTCCATCCATGCTGAACAGCCAGTCCAGAAAGATCTTCCCGGTGGCCTCGTTGGGCGCACCTTTCAGCAGAGCCACTGCCTCCGGAACCAGGATCGTTTTTTCCGGGAGCAAATCACGTACCGGAAAGCCATCTTTGCGCGCAGCCATGGCGTTCATTTGCGGCTGGGCGACCCCGATGGGAACTTCGCCACGGGCCACTAATTGAGTCGTATCGGTGCTGCCGACGGAGAAGCGGGCCAGCTGTGCTGCCAGTAATCGGAGATATCGCCAGGCTTCCTTTTCTCCAAATCCCTGTATGAGAATTTCAATGGTTTCATGCATGGTGCCGGAGGCGTAAGGCAGCGTATGCACGATGTTGCCCCTGTAAATGGGGTTGAGTAGATCGTTCCAGGTTTTGGGCGGCGGCAGTCTCAGCTTTTTCAAAACCTTCTCGTTGTATAGATTGGTGACGATCCAGGGCGCGAAACAGGTCCATAAATCACCTTTATCCTTTACCTTCATGCCGTGCCATTCGGCGGGAACCTTATCCCAATTCTTTGGCCGGTAAGGCACGACCAGTCCCTCTTGCTTTAAGACTTCATGCGCCGGAGCGCCGGCGCCCAGGAAGATGTCGGCATCCGGTTTGCCGCCCCATGCTCTGACTTTGTCCAGACAGACCGGCCATCCGCCGGGCCGCACGAACGTGATATCCACGTCCTTACCATAGGTCTTCTTATAGTACGCCTTGAAACCTTTGGTCAGACTAGAGGATAGCTCCGTGTAAACGGGACCGACCCAGCCGATTTTGTCCGCGGCCTGCGCTTCCAGCGATAGGGTTGGCAGAAGCAACAGCCCCATTGAAAGAATAGCGAAGATTGTTGTGACCAAGATTCTCTTTCTCATTTCGACCTCCTTTTTGGTGACATTGTCACATTTAAAAAATAAAAATCTCTTTTCCCTCAATCACCTCCTACTGTATAAGTGTTTTACGCTAATATAGTATCCGACACGCCGTCATCACTCTCTTTCTGTTATCACCTCCCTTCATCATTTTTTGTCGGTTAGAATGAACGTATGAATTACGCCACCATTCTATAAATTTAAATAATATACATTTTAGATGGCTAAAAAATAAATTATAAAAAGTGTGGGAGTATAAAAGAAACATTAATTGCAAAATTAGTTTTGAAAATTCTACAACATTTATCAAGAATTGAGCCCGCGACTTTTCTCAAAGCGCACGCGCTTTTTTTACAAGGGTAAAAGTGAACACTTCTTGGATAAGTAGGTAAGTAATGAAAATACAGAGCTGAGTCAAGAATGAAATATCGCAGAAAAGAGAAAAGGGGGCATTTTGCCCCCTTTTGATTTGATTGTCGGTTAAATTCCGGGATTAATTCCAGCAGCTGCCGGGTCCATAGCCGCCGCCACCGCCATACATTCCGCGATCCATTCCCCTTCCTCGG
>CBDUUO010000801.1:0-1638 GCA_965370395.1 uncultured bacterium | reverse complement strand
GATGCCGGGTTGATGAAACTGGTGGTCCCCATTTTTGTAAATGGTGAATTTTTGGGCGTTGCCGGTGGTTGTGGATATATATTGGGAAACGGTGAAGTCGATACGTTTATGGTCAACAAAACCATTGGAATTGTAGAAGAGAAGCTAATGAATCTGTCTGATGACATCCCGGTGATGACCCAGGAACAGGCCCAATCTCACACCGAGTTTATCCAATATGAATTAGACCAAATTCTAAAAGAATATGAGAATAGTAAATAAATTGGATTAATCGTGGTTTGACTGACATACGCGTAACGCGTTATGAAAATACGTTCCCATGGCAAGGTGGGATCAGCACAAAACTGGTCCCTTTTTTAATTCGTGGCTGGAAGCCACTCCCACATATTCATCATGTTCCGGTGAGAGCGGCTTCGACTCGGCTGCCTTCGACTTGAGCTCAGGCCGAAAGTAGCTCGTCGCGGGCCAGCCGCGAGAGATCCATCATGCTGGGAGCTTCTTGTGGATAAAGAAAGGAAATACAATTGACGATTCCAGGCAATCTAATGACCACCGCCATGGCGGTCATGCCGCATACCGATGTTGAGCGCGCACTCGAGGTGGCGCTATCGCTGGATGTGCCTTTCTGGCCTCAGCTGCCCAATTACAGTTACTATGAAGATATGTATGTGCAGGCGGCCGAACACTTCCCGGGCATGGTACTCGATGTGGCAAAGCGAACCCTGAGGTTTTCGCTGGAAAAATTTATTGATGAACTCGAAGAGACCATGACCCACTTTGAAGAGCCGCAATACTTTGATATCAGTGAGTCTTACTCTATTGTCTATCACCGTTTTTTGTCGCTGAAACTATCGGATCGCCGGGCCATTCGGGGCCAGCTGGAAGGTCCGATCAGCTTCGGATTCAATATCCTGGATCAGGATGAACGCCCGATTCTGTTTGACGACACGGTCCGGCCCTTTATGCTGGAGTTTTTGGCCAGGCGCATCAATGTCCAGCTGGAGCGCCTGAAAACCCTCAACGAAAATGCATTTATGTTTATTGACGAACCCGGGCTGCAGTTTCTTTTTTCGGCCATGTCCGGCTATGGGGATCTGAAAGCCAAAGCGGATCTGGATCTGTTTTTTTCCATGATCGACAGACCGCGCGGCATTCATCTTTGCGGTAATCCGGATTGGGATTTTTTACTGGGGCTGGATCTTGATATTGTGTCGATGGATATCTACACCAACGCAGAAATATTTTCTTCCTATGCGTCATCCATTAAGCGTTTTATTGAAAAAGGGGGTGTGCTGGTCTGGGGAATCGTGCCGACCGGAATGGAATTTTTTGAAAAAGAAAGCATGGATTCATTGATTGCGCAGATGGAGGGTGTCTGGCAAATCCTCGGAAAGAAGGGCATCGATATTGAACACCTGCTGACCAGAAGCCTGCTTTCCCCCGCCACCTGCTGCCTGGTCAATCCGGATAAGGAAAAAACGGTTGAAAAAGCATTTGAACGGATTAACCATTTGTCGGAAGTGCTAAAAGAAAGGTATGGTCTCAGCTAATTCGGTAACCTGCCTTTTATAGATAAACTTTGCAAGCGATGCGAAATAACATGCCTGTCTAAAGCTTCCAGAAAAAATCCTGTCGCAA
>CBDUUO010000800.1:0-1646 GCA_965370395.1 uncultured bacterium | reverse complement strand
CATTTCACAGAAAATCACGGCGCTTTTCGTATACGGGCGCCCGCCCCTGGTTTTTGCAGGATTGATCTGCGCCGTCGCCGTTATGTGGACGCAAAGCCCGATTCTGTATACCATTGGAGTTTCGCTGTTATTTATCTCCATGAGCTTTGACCTGGTCGATGGCTGGTTTGCTGCCCGCTTCGAGCTGCATCCCAAATTGGAGCAACTGGCCGACCGCCTGATGGATAAATTGGTCTACTCCATCATTTTTCCGCTGGTCGCTGTCGGTGTCATGTGGCGGGTTCATTTCAGTTCACCGGACCCCACCAGAGGGGAAATGCTGCATGCCATTCTGGTGCTCGTTCTGGCGGTAACCGTCCTGATCCGGGATAATTTTGCGCACTTTATGCGCGGTTTTGCCGTCCGCAACGACCCGGAACTCGAATTCAAAGAGTTCACCCGCCTTCGAACCATTGTTGCCGCACCGGTTGGCGCCCTGCTTTATGCCTATGCGTTCTATGTGCCGGAGGGTCCGCCCGCAAAAATTTATTTCTGGATTTCATGGCTGGGGAATTTGCCGCTGCGGGGTTTATTCTTTATCGAAATCATATTTTTGATCATTAATTTCGGCTCAATTGCGGGCTACGTCCGCAGGTATGGGACGTTATGTTTGGATGAGCTGTGTCTGGGAAATCAATCGCTGCGCCGTCGGATTCTGGCCTTCTTTCCCAATGCGTTAACCCTCATGAATGCAATCATGGGGCTGCTGGCTGTCTTTTTTGCCTATCAGGGACGTATCCGGGAAGCATCTTTGTTTTTGATCGGCGCGGCTTTGTTCGACAAGCTCGATGGCGCCGTTGCGCGTAAACTAGGCCTGACAGAGCCATTAGATGATAAAGAACCCAAAAGGGCAATCAATTTTGGCAGTCTGCTCGATGACATATCGGATGCGGTCAGCTTTTGCATCGCACCGGCCTGGATCGTCTATATCATGCTTGCAAATTATCCGGATCCGGTAATTCAAAAATTGCCGATCGGTTGGATTGCGGGGCTGTATGCGCTGCTGGGAATCGGCAGGTTGATTTACTTTACGCTGGACAAATCACCGATTCCCGGGTTTTTTAAAGGCATGCCAACGCCGGCAGCCGCCTTGCTGATGATGTCGGGCTTGATAATTTTCAGCCAGGCGGTTAACGAAGCCTCTAACTGGATACGGTTCTGGGGTATTTTTAGCTTTGGATTGGTTATCCTATCAGCATTGCTGATGAATGCCTATCCGATCCGTTATCTGCACCTGGGTCGTTTCATGAGCCGGCACCCCTGGTTCGGATTCGGGTCACTGATTGTCCTCTTTTCGGTCTTTACGCCTTATTATGGGCAGGCCTGCCTGGTTTACATGCTTCTCTACACCCTTTCACCCATCGTCACCTGGCGCATCGACCCGCAGGCCGCCGCCAAGGAAACCCAGACAAAACCCGCCAGAGCGCATTAATTGTTATTGGGTATTGGGTATTGGGTATTAGAAGTTATTTCAAAAATTCATTTCACGCCAGATAGCTGTGTTCTAAAACTAGAAGTGCCCACAACAATAAGTGAGCTAAAGTTAAAAGTGATCTAAAGTGACTAAAGTTGATGAATTCTGCCATTTTAATAAAAGATGGAGCGCA
>CBDUUO010000799.1:0-1647 GCA_965370395.1 uncultured bacterium | reverse complement strand
ATATCTCCGTCCTGCACTTCGTAAGCCTTGCCTTCTAATTTCACGGTTCCCCGCTTTTTGGCTTCGGCATAACTGCCGGCGTCCGACAAATCCTGAAAAGATACAACCTCGGCGCGAATAAACCCTTTTTTCATGTCGCTGTGGATGACGTCTGCAGCCTGCAGGGCGGGGGTTCCCTTTTTTAGGGTCCAGGCCCGGACTTCATTACTGATAATGGTAAAAAAAGAAATCAGATTCAATAGCTGATAGGACTGTCGGATGACGCGATCCATGGCAGATGCCGGGATGTTAAATTCAGTCAGAAATTCGGCCGCTTCCTCAGGAGGCATTTGCGCAAGTTCCTGTTCCAGTTTGCCCCTGATCACCTGGCAGGCTTCATTGGCGGTGAGATCTTTGATATCCGGCAACCGATCATTATCATCTTCGTTGTTAAACAAAACCAGGGCGGGTTTGGCGCTTAAAAACGTAAACCCTCTAAGTTTACGGGCTGATGAGAGGTCCGGTCTTTTCCTTAATGGTATTTCACTTTCAAGGCATTGTCGGCACTCCATCAACAGGGCGTGTTCTTCGGCATCCATTTTTTTGCCCCGTTTGTGGTCAATTTCGATGCGTTCGATGCGTTTTTCGGCCACCATCAGATCGGTCAGAATTAAGTCCTGATCCAGCTTGATAAAATCTTCCGCCGGCGTTGGTTTTTCAAAGCCGTAAGCCGCATGATTGCGAACGACATGCAGCAGGGCATCGCAATCCCTTACCGATGTCCGGATACTTGGGTCTCTAATGCTGTCTTTTTTAAAACCGGGCAGGAAATATTCCACCTGGGCACAAATGGTCTTTTGGGGTTTGTACATCCGGCTGAGAGCATCGACGCGGTCGTCTGGAACACGGACTGTGGCAATTCGATTTTCACCCTGATGTTCCGCTCCGGCGATATTTTGGGTTAGGGCATCGAATATCGTTGATTTGCCGGAACGCGGCAGGCCCATGATTCCCAGCTTCATGTAACGGCCTCAAGGCTTTACAAGTTGCAGTTTTATTTAAGATTGATGGATGATTCCAAATTTCGCTTTTGAAATCTCAAAAGGGATAGACTATCGAGTCTACGGTAGAACCTAACATCGCTGAGGGAAATTAAGCAAATAAAATTTAAAAATGGTTATTGGATACTGGATATTCGGTAGTGGTTGTGGATTGACGGGTACAGGATGCTGGTTGCGTTGATATTGTTGTTGCGTAAAGCCGCCAACTTAGAAATGAACTGAGGATTAATTTGAGATGAGGTGCGAAGAAAGAAGCTCGTTCAATTTGAAAATGGTTTGGAAAACGGATTGCCCTTTTTGAACTCGGGCAAATCCGGCAGAGTGATGTTGCCCTCGGATTCAAAGGGAAGTAACGCGGGGAACCCCCCGGCACCCAGGCGAACCTTGCCTTTGATATGGTACTTTAATTGATCCTGGTCCTGCATACTCTGGGCACTTTTGATTATATCCAGTACCGAAGCATAAACATGCAGCGGCACCAGCCGAGTTTCATAGGAAGGTATTTCAACATCGGCATCAGAGACACCGAGGGCAAACGGCTGGTCATTGATTTCGAGCTCACATTCAATCCCTTTGATCTGAAGGGCGGTATCATTGGTGTTAAACA
>CBDUUO010000798.1:0-1649 GCA_965370395.1 uncultured bacterium | reverse complement strand
ATCCGTATAAAAGCGGGATGAGCGTTACGATTTATGACAATGCCTTTGAAGGCTATTCGACGCCAGGCACTTCAACCATCCAGTTGCTGATGCTCAGCGGTTATGAGCCCTGGAAACAATACGAGGATGACTATTTTGCCGGCCGCAAAAAAGCCTATTTGAAACAAAAAGAACGGATTGCCAAGGTACTCATTGAGCAAGCCGAAAAGCAGGTTATCCCGGGCTTAACTTCCATGATTGAGGTTATGGAGGTCGCCACACCATTAACCAACGTTTACTACACAAAGAATCCGCAAGGCGCGATTTATGGCTATGAGCAATCCATGGACAATGCTTACATGAACCGGCTAGAAAACGCCACACCATTTAGAGGCCTGTACCTGGCATCGGCCTGGAGCAATCCAGGCGGCGGCTTTCAACCCTGTTTGGAATCCGGTGCAACGGCATTTAAAGCGCTGCTGAAAGATTGGAGCGGCTAACGCTAAAACTCTAAGATAGATGCGGCTTATAGTGGTTGTCAAAGAAATGTAAGTTTCTACCTGCTATTTCGACTTAAGATTCAACAATCTGACTTATCCATAAAAAATGATTATATTAGGTCCTGCATATAAGTGCAGGCTTCCACCCTAATTGATCGTAAACAAAATGAAAATCAGGGGTAAAGTTTTAACGATGAAAACTATATTTATAATCGGTGCCATTCTCCTGATAGGTCTGATCATATTTGGATTTCAAAAATCAAACGATAAATACCCAAAACAGGCAGAAAAGAGTTCCATCATGAAAGCAGAACCCGAGAATTTAAAGACAGCAACCTTTGCCGGCGGCTGTTTCTGGTGTGTGGAATCGGATTTTGAAAAGGTCGACGGCGTGGTCGAAGCCGTATCCGGCTATACCGGCGGCAGCCAGCCGGACCCGACTTACAAGGAAGTTTCGGCCGGCGGTACCGATCATGCCGAAGCGGTTCAGGTGCGCTATGATCCGGTTAAAATCACTTACAAAGAGCTGCTGGATGTTTTCTGGCGGCAGGTGGATCCCACCGATGCCGGCGGGCAATTCGTTGATCGCGGATCCCAGTATCGAACCGCGATCTTTTACCATGACGAAGAACAAAAGCGCATTGCGGAGGAATCTAAAGCAGCGCTGGAAAAATCCGGCCGCTTTTCCAAACCGATTATCACCGAAATTGTTCCGCTGGGCGAATTTTATACCGCCGAAGAATATCATCAGGATTATTACGATAAGAACCCCCTGCGGTACAAATTCTATCGGATGGGCTCCGGCCGTGACCAGTTTATCAACCGCACCTGGGGAACTGACGCCAAAGGTTCCGCAGAGGCAACCCGGTCGGAGGGCAATTCTAAATATTCCAAACCTGATGATGCGGTGCTCAAAAAGAAATTGTCGGCCATGCAGTACAAGGTCACCCAGAAAGACGGCACCGAGCCGCCGTTTAGCAACGAATATCATGATAACAAAAAAGAGGGCATCTACGTGGACATCGTTTCCGGAGAACCGCTGTTTGCTTCGGCGGACAAATTTGACTCCGGGACCGGCTGGCCGAGTTTCACCCGGCCGCGGGTGCCCGAAAATATTATCGAAAATCAAGACCGCAAGTTTTTTGTGGTGCGAACCGAGGTGCGCAGCAA
>CBDUUO010000797.1:0-1650 GCA_965370395.1 uncultured bacterium | reverse complement strand
ATTTTCAATTCCCCGATAAACCGGGATTTCCGCTTCGCTCCAACCGGCTCGTCCGAGTATCGATCCAGCCAGTAACACTTACAGAATCGAATTGTCAAGCCGCCAAAAACGTATGGCTATAAAACAAACCGCTTTTTTTCCTTTTTGATCAGAATGAGTTTTTGCAAGAATTATATAATTAAATTAAAATATATTTATTATTTATATTTTTCTTGATTTATATTTTAATTTAATATAAGTTTTATTGCATGGGCAATAAGAAAACATTTTCGACCCGGATTGACCAGGACAAACTCAAAGCGCTCAAGCATCTTGCGGTTGATCTGGACAAATCTTTGGGTGTTTTACTGGAAGAAGCGATTGGCGATCTTTTAAAGAAGTATAAAAGAAAGAAGAAATAAGACCATTGAATAGGTTGCAATCGGTTAATGCCGACGCTGTGATGCATTGAAATTGCGATACCTGAAAAATCATCTTCAAACCATACGGAAAGGAGCGGTCCAAAACAAAAGGGGGAATCTGAGAACAGGCCTACGAACAAGATTTTAATTTATTGCCTTAAGGAGATATTGAAATGGCCGCATCCAAAAGAAATCAGTGTTTAAAAGACGAGAAAGAAATTGTTCAGCCGATCAAATTGAAGGAATCTCTTACGGTAAAATGTGTGTGTCCCAAATGTGGCAGCGACCATCGCATGAAGATGCTCTGGACGGGAAGGGGCAAGCCCAAAAAATTTTGTCCGCCCTGTAAAATTTTTGTTGCCTCCGTTGAGCATATCGATTTTTGTCCGATGCCTGCCAACATAGACACTCGAATCGACTGATTATGATTGGCGCTATTGCCGGTGATATTATTGGATCCGTATTTGAACATGATCCGATCAAAACCACCACCTTTCCACTCTTTTCTGAATCTTCGAGATTCACCGATGATACGGTTCTCAGCGTTGCCATTGCAGATGCGATTTTAAACAAAGTCGATTACGCGACGGTCTTAAAAACCTACAGTCGAAATTACCCGGCTGCCGGATATGGGTTGTCCTTTTATCAATGGATGCAGTCTGAGGATTCAAACCCATACAACAGCTGGGGCAACGGTTCTGCCATGCGAGTCAGTCCAGTGGGATTTGCATTTGATTCCACAGAAGACGTTCTACTAGAAGCTGAAAAAACTGCAGCGGTCACGCATAATCATCCTGAAGGCATTAAAGGTGCCCAGGCAACAGCGCTGGCGATATTTTTAGCCCGCAAGGGTGCCGCTAAATCAGAAATTCGGAAAAATATAAGCCGCCGGTTCAATTATAATCTGGACCGATCCCTTGATGAGATCAGACC
Organism: uncultured bacterium; assembly: GCA_965370395.1. Classification (GTDB taxonomy): domain Bacteria; phylum Desulfobacterota; class Desulfobacteria; order Desulfobacterales; family JAHEIW01; genus JAHEIW01. Next base: position 316 of record CBDUUO010000797.1, on the reverse strand, counting down.
GGATTACTTCTTTGATATTTCCTGTCAGGGGTCTGTGCCTGAATCAATTCTTGCGTTTCTTGAGTCGAGGGACTTTGAAGATGCGCTGCGCCTGGCAATTTCGCTGGGCGGCGACAGTGATACGATGGGCTGTATTGCCGGCGGTATTGCCCAGGCGTATTACGGCAAGATACCGGATAAGATCATTGACCCGGTCAAACAGCGGCTGCCCGAAGCGTTTCTGCGAATTATCGATCAATTTAGTTCAACCTTCAATTGTCCCTTTTAACGTTTTCCTCCCGATTCAAACGACGAATGCATTCGGCTTTCGATTCTA
>CBDUUO010000796.1:0-1651 GCA_965370395.1 uncultured bacterium | reverse complement strand
TTTATTGAACTTATCAAAGAGGCTTTAAAACGCCGAGAAGCGCTTAAAGACAGATTTTTAGCTGCTTATAAAGAAAAATACGGCAAGGATTTTGATGAAGAATTACATCATTCTGCAACCTGGTTCTCAGATGACGTGGTGGAATTTCAGGAAAAAGCAAAATCGGTCGGTGTTCTTGCAACAGAAGATGAAGATGTTCGTTCCTTAAGGGAACTCTTAGTAATCGGCCTGAAAGGGATTGCCGCCTATGCGGATCATGCTGCCATTTTAGGGTTTGAAAAAGAGGAAATTTATAATTTTCTAATGGAGGGTCTGGCATCGACCACCAAAGACTTGCCGACGGACGATATGATCGGGCTGGTAATGAAGGCCGGGGAAGTTGCGGTAACCACTATGGCTATACTCGATGAGGCCAACACGTCCGTCTATGGAAACCCTGAAATAACCGAAGTTAATATCGGAGTCGGCAGCAATCCAGGGATTTTGATCAGCGGCCACGATCTTAAGGACATGGAAGAACTTCTCAAGCAGACCGAAGGCACCGGGGTTGATGTGTATACTCACTGTGAAATGCTGCCGGCCAATTACTATCCGGCGTTTAAAAAGTATGATCATTTCGTGGGCAACTACGGCGGCTCCTGGTGGCACCAGAACAAGGAATTCGAATCCTTCAACGGTCCAATTCTAATGACCACGAATTGTATTATCCCCATAAAAAAGAACAATACCTATCAGAATCGTATCTTTACCACCGGAATGACAGGTTATCCGGATGTTAAACATATACCGGGCAGACCAGAGGGAGGTGTAAAGGATTTTTCGGAAATTATCGAACTTGCTAAAACATGTGAACCGCCCGAGGAGATCGAAACCGGGAAGATAGTTGGCGGGTTTGCCCACCACCAGGTGCTTGCCCTGGCCGACAAAGTGGTGGAGGCGGTAAAATCCGGCGCCATCAAACGCTTTGTGGTCATGGCCGGTTGTGACGGCCGTCAAAAAGCCAGAAACTATTTTACCGAGGTTGCAAAAGCCCTGCCGCAAGATACGGTGATTTTAACAGCTGGTTGTGCCAAGTATCGCTACATCAAGCTTGATCTGGGCGATATCGGAGGCATTCCCAGAATTCTTGACGCCGGGCAGTGCAACGACTGCTACTCCCTGGTAGTCATCGCTTTGAAGTTGAAAGAAGTTTTCGGGCTTGATGATATCAATGATCTGCCGATTTCTTTTGATATTGGATGGTACGAGCAAAAAGCCGTGACAGTACTGCTGGCGCTGCTTTACCTGGGGGTCAAGGGTATCAGGCTGGGACCGACCTTGCCTGCATTTTTCTCTCCAAATGTGGCCAAGGTTCTGGTGGAAAAATTTGATATCAAACCTATCGGCGAGGTGGAGACGGATATTGAAGCCATGATGAGCGGTAAATAAGTCTGCTCTGGTTTTTTAAAAGATAGCGGTTTTCCAAGGATAAAAATATTCTTCGGGAAACCGCTTGAAGAAATTTTATCAAATGAATAAGGATATATGATGAAAGAGCTAATTCTTTTTGTTGTAGTTATTGCTATCTATTTTCTTATGCAACTCTATATCCTGCCCAAGCTTGGTATCTCAACCTGAATGCGAAATGCCTGCCAGGTGGCAGGGGAAGCAA
>CBDUUO010000795.1:0-1651 GCA_965370395.1 uncultured bacterium | reverse complement strand
CCCGGGACTGGCGAACCGACAAATATTTAAGGCGTCTGGAAGCGCTTATGATCGCCGTGGATGAGGAACAGATGTATCTCATTTCCGGCAATGGCGATGTGATTGAGCCTGATGAAGCCATCATCGGGATTGGATCCGGTGGCGTCAGTGCGCAGGCAGCGGCAGCAGCCCTTATTCAGCACTCGAAATTAAGTGCCCGTGGAATTGTTGAAGAAGCCATGAAGATCGCAGCGTCGTTTTGTGTCTATACCAATGATAAAATCATTATTGAGGAACTTTGAATGAACCCTTTGAAACCTTCTGAAGTTGTCGTTGAACTTGATAAATATATCATCGGCCAGGACAAAGCCAAACGCTCCGTTGCGATTGCGCTGAGAAATCGCTGGCGGCGCCAGCAGGTTCCCGAAGATCTACGCGATGAGATTGCCCCCAAAAACATTATATTGATCGGGCCCACCGGCGTCGGCAAGACGGAAATAGCCAGGCGGTTATCCCGGCTTACGGATTCTCCTTTTTCAAAAGTGGAAGCATCCAAATTTACCGAAGTGGGTTATGTCGGGCGCGATGTTGAGTCCATGGTGAGAGATCTACTAGAGTTGGCGATTAATGCGCTTAAATCGCGAGAGCAGGAGGCGGTTAAAGATAAGGCCTGGCAGATTGCTGAAGAACGGATGCTGGACCTTTTGTTACCGAAATCAGGCGCACCGCCGACCCCGCGGACGGAAGGCACAAAAGAAGTACAGTTCGAATTGGTCACCTCTACGAGTGAAGAATCATCGTCAACCCGTGAAAAGCTCCGGGACATGCTTCATCGGGGCAAACTGGACAATCGGTTTGTCGATCTGGATGTTGCTGACCGCAGCATGCCGATTGTTGAAATTTTCTCCAATGTCGGCATGGAGGAAATGGGAATTAATTTCAAAGATATGCTGGGCGGCGTATTTCCTAAAAGCACCAAACGGCGGAAAGTAAAAGTGCCGGAGGCCATGGAAATTCTGGCTCAGGAAGAATCCCAGGGATTGGTGGATATGGACATAATCGTCAAGCAGGCTATTCAAAAGGTCGAACAGTCAGGGATTATTTTTCTGGATGAGATCGACAAAATCGCCGGCCGCAACAGCACCCAGGGCCCGGATGTGTCCAGGGAAGGTGTACAAAGAGATCTTTTGCCGATTGTGGAGGGAAGCACCGTTACAACGAAATATGGCCCCGTAAAAACCGATCACATTTTATTTATTGCCTCCGGTGCGTTTCATACGGTTAAACCCTCTGATTTAATTCCTGAACTGCAGGGCCGTTTCCCAATTCGCGTCGAGCTTGACGCTTTAGGAGAAAAAGAATTCGTCAGAATCCTGACCGAACCCCAAAATGCCTTATTGCTCCAATATATGGCCCTTTTAAGAACTGAAGGGGTGGACGTGGTTTTTGAGGACGATGCGGTTGAAACGATTGCAATGATTGCTGAAGAAGTCAATAACCGCACCGAGAATATCGGTGCCCGCAGACTGCATACCGTTATGGAACGTCTGCTGGAAGACATTCTTTTTGATGCGCCGGATATGAAAAATAAGCGCATGGTGATCGACAAAGACTATGTCGAATCCAAATTAAAAGATATTAAGGACGATGAGGACCTGAGCCGCTACATCCT
>CBDUUO010000794.1:0-1655 GCA_965370395.1 uncultured bacterium | reverse complement strand
TGCTTCGCTGCGCTCGCAATGACAGCTTGGCAGACTTTTTACGAGTTCATCAATTTTAATATTTTAAAACTTGTTTCAGGACCTTAGATTTTGTTTGAGCTTCAGCAATTTTATTGCTTCTTGCTCTCTATGCCGTTTCCTGAGGCTCCTAATCATATGTGTTATGCCAGGGCCTCTTTTATGGCGGCGCGGGACAGCAAACGCGTCGAGTCCAGCACGGGCAGGGGACAATCGTCCGGATCAACCAGCAATGGAATTTCCGTGCACCCCAGAACCGCCGCATCGCATCCGAGGTTCTTTAGCTTCTCGATGACCTCGTTGAAATAGCGGCGTGAATCATTGGTGAAAACGCCGTTTACGAGCTCATTAAAAATGATGGCGTCGATGCGCTCACGATCACTTTCTTCCGGTATCTGACTGGCGATATCAAATTTTTGTAACGTGACGGGATATACCGGGCCCACCATGAGGTATTTCGTGCCTAAAATCGCCAGCTGTTTAAAACCTTCTTCTCGAGCCTTATTGGCCACCGCTTCTGCGATGTGGAGCCAGGGGATGGGGGACTTCTTTTTTACAAAATCAAAAGCTTCATGGATGGTGTTATCCGGGCAAATCGCGAATTCGGCCCCGATCTGAGAAACCTTTTGAGCTGACGAAAGCATGATCGCCGCAACTTTTTCCCAGTCTCCCGTACGGATGTGGACCATGTATTCTGCTAATGGATGCGTGTGCATGCTTACCTCAGGATGCATGTGCTCTCCCATTAAAGGCGGCGCCTCGCTACATATGGTGCGATAACTCAGCGCAGCGCCCTCGGCACTGCAGGCGACAATTCCGATATGCTTTGTCATGCTAAACTTCCTTTCCGGGGTTGCAATGATACGGTGAATAAGTGGTAATCAAAGGGATAAAGTTTCAAATGTCCCAACAGATCATTGTTATACTTGCCGGCAAAAGCCATGCTTTCATTTTGCAATTTTCCGTTTGACCGATTTGTCAGGTAAAATAGAAAGTTATTAAAATATTTGGGCTAGTTTTAGCAAGCTTTTTTAAAAATTTTCGATTAAATATTTGAGGCGAACAGCCCGCATGGGGGTCATTTAAGCTTTCATTTTGCAGGGCACGAAAATCTATTGACAGGCATTCCGAGTGCTGATTTGTATGGCAAACAGTCCCATCAAACCAATTAAACAAAACAATAATTTCCCGGACGCCTATTGATTCCTGACACCCGAAACCTGATACCTTTAGCCGGAGGCACAGGAGAAAAAACATGGCTGAATTTAAATATTCGGATATTGAAAAGGAAATGCAAGCCTACGGATTTGACGGGGTTGTCAAAAGCCATTGCCGAATGTGTCATGGTGGCTGCGGCGTTCTGGTCTATACCAAGAACGGCAAGATTGCCAAGATCGCCGGTGATCCGAACTGCCCCATCAATCACGGTACCCTTTGCAGCAAAGGAATTGCATCCGCCCAGCTGGCCTATCATCCGGATCGATTGACCTATCCGGTTCGAAGACTCGGACCCAAGGGAAGCGGAAAATGGCAGCGGATTTCATGGGATGAGGCGCTGGATCACATCGCCAAAAGGATTCTTGACTATAAGGCCGAATTCGGGGCTGAATCTATTGTAATGGGTTACGGGACGGGCA
>CBDUUO010000793.1:0-1656 GCA_965370395.1 uncultured bacterium | reverse complement strand
ACCCAAGGTATCCGCTGATGCTGTTTTGGAAAAAATATCTTTCCCGCTCCTGAATATCTGACGGCAGTTGATCGAAAGTTGCCATCAGCGGGTCTTCCTTTAAAAGCCGCTTCAGGCATGCAGCGGTGAGATCTTTTGCCCCAGTCCCATGATGATTCATCTCATCTTTAATAAGCCCTGCCCAGAACCGAAGCTGTTTGCGGTGTGTCTTCAACATTTTTACAGCATCCTTTTGAATGCCGAAATGCGCGTAGCAGATCGCATTCGGCCGGCAGGCAATGAGGGCATCCACACTTTGCAAGGCAATATCCAGAAAGAACTTCGGGGGAGTGGCCGGGCGCAAATAAAACCTGTTTTTCGGCAGGGATACATGGACTCCGCCGGTTTCACCGGCAAACAGGTATTTCTCGGTCTGAAAACTCAGATGATGAGCCGCGTGCCCCGGGGTGAAGATCGGGATGATGAATTCGATGTGAAACCTGTTTGCCTCCAAAAGCCGATTCTCGGCAACCGGCTTTATCGGCCCGTAGGCCAAAGCCATCGACCCCAGAACTTTTTTTGTCCCTTCCCACAGCCGTGACGGTTCGATCAGATGAGAAAGACCGGCCGGGTGACAGACAATCGGGGTTTGTGAAAATGCCTCCGCAATTTCCCCGATGGCACCGGCATGATCCAGATGAATATGGCTCAGCAAAATGTAATCCAGTTGATCGATGTTTAGTTCCTGCAACGCTCGTAAAAGATCAGGTGCCGTCGACGAGGGGCCCACATCAATTAGACAGGTGATTTTTCCACGGTATAACCAGGCACTGATAAAATCGCGAAAACCGGTTATTGGCGGTGTCAGCGGAATCAAAAAAAGATCGTCCGCTATTTTTTGAATTTTGGAAGTCAATTGAAGTTTGGAGACATTGGATTAGACGCGGCCGACTTCTTTAAGCGTCCCCTTAAAAATTCGGTAAAAAAATTCGTTGTCCGTAATTCCACGGCTCAGTATTTTGCCGATATCATCAATATTTTTGCTGTTGACAATTAAATTGGCGCTTTTGTTCAGTGCCATCATGTTATCCATGGTCCGAAATCGGTCGCTAACCAAAGCGATAAACATATTGCGACGCACGGTCATACTCAAGCGTTCCAGATACAGCAATATGCCATTGGACTCCGGGTTGTCCGTATCAAACTTTTCATTGACAACAAATAGATCGTAATTGTGATAGCGCATGCGCTTTAGTGCATCCCGGGCGCTTTCAGCCTCGGTGATCTGGTATTCGAGCACATCCAGCGCTTTGGTAATGGTCTTGCGTACCAGGGGATTCGATTCACATACCAGGGCGGTCAGGCCTTCTTCTTCGATGAAGTCAAATGGCTTCTCGGCAGCATCATAACCATTGTTCGAATCGGCACTGACCAAGCTGGCGCTGCCGCCCGGCGAGTCCTTTTTGGGTCCCAAGGAAATTTTGCCTTTACATTTGGGACAGGGAACGATGGTCCGCCTGCCCGCAGGGATCTTTTCATCGGGCACTCTAAATTTGCTTTGACAATTATCGCAGATAATTTCCATGGTGGTTATTCCTTAACCTCCCTAACCCGGACAAGCCGGAACCCAAAATGATTAATCACGAAAACACGAAATTTGGAAAGCACGAAATTTTT
>CBDUUO010000792.1:0-1670 GCA_965370395.1 uncultured bacterium | reverse complement strand
GACAAGAAGTATAAAAACCTGAAAAAAACCTTCATTTCTGCCCGGAGGGTTTTGAATTTTTCTGTTTTCGTGGCGCATTTGACTTTGCACGCTTCGGCACCAACTAAATTGAGTACCTTGTTTTATAGAACCCATTTACAGCCGTGTCGTTCATTCGTACGCTTTACGATGGGAGTGCTTTTTTTCCTTTATGGCCATCGTGCAGATTGTAGCGATAACGGCCAATACCGCCGAAAAGATAAAAATGATCTGATAGCTTCCCGTTTTATCAAAGAACAGACCGCCCATGTAAGCCCAGAATCCGCCCCCCAAATGGTGAACGGTGGTAATAAAGCCGGAGATGATGCCCACGTGGGCAAAACCATAGAGCCTGCCGACCAGGGTCGTGGTCAGCGGGGCGGTAACGAGCCACGTAAATCCAAAGCCCGCCGCAAAAATATAAAAGCTGAGCGGGGTGCGATATTTCAAAATCAACCCAAACAATAACAGCCGCAAAACAAAGGTGAGGGCGATAGGAATTTTATTTCCAATCAGATCCGAAATCGGCCCGGCAATCAGGATGCCGCCCAAGCCCATCAAGCCATACAAGGCCAGCATGTTGGCGGCTGCGGTGGGAGAGACACCGTAGTCGGTTACAAAGGGAACCAGGTGGGTGGCAACCAGAAAATCACCGCTGCCGCAGATAAACATAAATATTAGAAAAAGCCAGAATGAGTAGGTTTTCATGGCCTGCGGCAGGTTCAAATCCGGCTCATGAACTGCCGAAACAGTTGATGGGTTGGGGTCGACAGCATCATTCGCATTCTTATAGCCATAGGGCTTAAAACCCAGATCGACCGGATCGCCTTTAATTACCGCAAGAGCCAGAATGGTGTTGAGCACCAGAATAATCAAACCGATAAACAGGTAAGAGATTCGCCAGCTGTAAGTTAAAACAAACCGATTGAAAATTGGAACCAGTACAAATTGGCCCAGGCAAGTGCCGGAGAGCGCCAGGCTGATGGCCAAGCCTCTGCGCTTTTCAAACCATTTACTCATCAATGAGGCGATCAGTGGTACCGAGGCACCGCCGGTTCCCACCGCGGTTAAAATGCCGTAAAAAAGATAGAATTGCCACAGAGAACGAACAAGTGCGGTGCACATATAGCCGCCGGCCAGCAGCACGGTTGAAACAAAAATCACCCATCTCGGCCCGTAACGGTCGTAAAGCTTACCGGCAACACTGAGGGCCAGCGCGAAGAATACCATATGGAGAAAAAAGACCGACGAGATCGAGGCCCGATTCCAGCCCAGTTCGGCTATCATGGGTTTGAACATGATCCCGAAAGAAAACCGGGCACCGGATTGGAAAAAAAGGAGAAAAAAACTGGCGGCCAGTACATACCAGCCATAGAAAATACGCGAAGATGCGGCATTTTTTTGTGAAAAGATCATACCGTGCCGTTCTGAATTCGTCAGCTGTGAAAGCACTTCTTAAATCGATTTGAAAATCGGAATGCAAGCAACGTCCATATCAGAGGTGTTTGCCTGATTGCAAGCAACTCTTGGTTTTATGGGTCGGTTTTTATGCCAGACTGAGAAAAGCACCACCGAAGATCATTGTTGTCGAACACCTTAACCCGGACGAGCCGGTTGGAGCGAAGCGGAAATCCCGGTTTATCGGGGAATTG
>CBDUUO010000791.1:0-1670 GCA_965370395.1 uncultured bacterium | reverse complement strand
TTAAGCCTCAAAACTCATTTCAGTTAAAAAAAGTCAACTAAATTCTGAAAAATTTGAATAATGACTGATATCGAATCTTCGGGTATTACTGACATCGGCAAAAGAAGAGAACAGAATGAAGATTCATTGTTCTGCGATGACGGCATGGGCCTCTATGTAGTTGCAGACGGCATGGGCGGTCACAAAGCCGGTGAAGTGGCCAGCAAGCTGGTTGTTGAAACCATCCGAGATTACCTTGATCAAAACCAAACTGACCCCCCGCCAGAAAACCGGGTTGGCGACGATGAAAAGCTCTCTAAAGAAGCCCGTAGATTACTGGCCGGTATTCAACTTTCCAACCGTGTGGTTCATCAAACCGCATTGAGCAACGAAGATTACAAAGGGATGGGTTCCACGGTTTCAGCTGTCTATTTTACGCAGAAAACCTTTATCGTCGCCAATGTGGGGGACAGCCTGGTTTATCTGATTCGAGACGGCGGAATTGAACTGCTGTCCGTGCCCCACACCCTGATTGCCGAGCAAGCCGAGCGGGATCCAGAAAATGCAGAACTGCTCTGGGGTGATTTTAAACATGTGCTGACCCGCGCGATGGGTGTTGATGAATTCGTGAAGGCCGATATAAACGAAATTCCCTTTTACAAGGACGATATAATCGTTATCAGCTCCGATGGGTTAACCGATAAAGCAATTCCTGAAGAAATTCTTGAACTGGTTAATAATCGGCGGTCTGGCAAAGCCTGCCAGGGGCTTGTTGATCTGGCCAATGCACGGGGCGGTGAAGATAATATTACTGCAATTGTACTCAGGATCAAGTCCGCCGGAAACCATACCCGTAGTTTTACGGGATGGCTGAAACAGACGTTAAAAAAATTATTTAGCCCGAATTCGAATCAGAAAGCTTAAATTAACCCAATATTAAAATGCCGAAGATCACCCTTAAATTTAAAAGTAATGTCTTAGCCGATTATCATCTACCCCTTGGGTGTTCCTTAAAAATTGGGCGCCGGAAAGACAATGATATCATCATCGAAAACCTGGCCGTATCCAGTTACCATGGCAAGATCGATTCGGCAGGTGATGAATTTGTTTATATCGACCTGAAGAGCAAAAATGGCTCTTTTATCAATGAAGAGCTTGTCAGCTCCCATTGGCTGGAGGATGGCGATGTGATTAATATCGGCAAGCATTCTTTAACCTTTGCTTATTTTGATAGTGAATCCCGGCCGGAAGACAAACAACAGAGCGAAATGGATAAAACCATGGTCATGGATACAAATGAATATCGATCCATGATGGAAAAAAAGGACCCCAAACCGACAGCGGCAACTCCACCGGAACCGGCCCCGGCTAATGAGAAAAAAAAGAAATCGGTTCGGGGGTATATTACTTATCTGGTCGGGGGTGAAGGCACACTGGCGCTTAAGCACAAGGTCACGAAAATTGGCAAAGATGCCGCTTCTGATATCGTGCTCAAGGGATGGAAAATCGGCAAAACCGCCGCCACCATTAGCCGGACCCGTGGTGGTTATTTTTTCAGCTATGTAAGCGGTTTTGCGAAACCGAAAATCAATGATAAAAAAGCATCAAAAAAACCGCGGAAGCTAAATGAGTCGGATATCATTTCTATTGGTTCCATTAAATTACAATTTATCGGCAAAAAACAAAAAAAA
>CBDUUO010000790.1:0-1677 GCA_965370395.1 uncultured bacterium | reverse complement strand
CTGGAAGCCGCTCCCACATTCAATACCACTTGTTCTTTCTGGATAACCGCGTTAACTTATTTACAGTTGTCCGCAGACCCTTGTCAGTTGCAGTGCTCATGTTTTTCAACGGACTACCGACTACGGACAACTAACCGTTAAATTTTGGATTTACTTCCTGGTTGAGTACCGAATTGTCGATGACCGAAAATTATACGAATAAACCCATATCCAACATCGACGAGGCCGAGATTGCCAAATTTGAGGCCATGGCCCCGATCTGGTGGGACAGGCAGGGGGACTTTAAAGCCCTGCATGACATCAATGTGCTGCGGTTAAATTATATTAACGAGCGAGCACCCCTTGCCGGAAAAGCGGTGCTGGACGCGGGCTGCGGCGGCGGGATTTTATCAGAAGCCATGGCCTCGCTGGGTGCCGCGGTTACCGGGATTGATATGGGCGAGGCCGCCCTGGGGGTTGCCAGGCTGCATTTGCGCAAGTCCGGCCTTAATGTAGATTATCAGCAGGCAACCGCTGAACAATTTGCCCGATACCATCCGGATCGATTTGATGTCGTCACCTGCCTGGAGCTGCTGGAGCACGTTCCCGATCCGGCCTCGGTGATCGCGGCGTGTAAAACACTGGTCAAGCCTGGCGGCGATGTGTTTTTTGCCACCCTTAACCGCAACCTGAAATCCTTTTTGTTTGCGATTATCGGTGCGGAATATATCCTCGGCCTGGTGCGCAAGGGCACCCACGCCTATCGCAAATTTATCAAACCGGCGGAGCTCAAAGATTGGGCTACGGTTGCGGAACTGTCATTTATGGATCTGACCGGGCTGCACTACAACCCGATTTTAAGAAAATACTCAACGGGCGGGAACACGCACGTGAACTATCTGATGCATTTCAGAAAATAGGGAGAAAAATCATGAGCATCAGAAAGTTTTATGTCATCAGCTTTCTTTATTTTGGAATTCCTAAAAGTGCTTCCAGCTGAATGACGCCGAAAAAGGCAAGCAGGGGCACCGGCGAGACCGCCAGAATAACGGTCAGCAAAAACCATTTCCATGAGATGCTGCGACTGATCCCGCAGACCAGGGAAATGCCGCCCCCGCCGCCGATCAGGTAATTTCCGGGTACATTGAACAAAACAGCGATCGTCAGATAGCGATACTTCGACAAAAAAGACCTGAAACGGCTTTGGCAGAATTTCCGGTTGCGGGAAAGATTGTTCAGCATACCGTCAATCTCATCGGCAGGGTTGTCACAGTTTTGAGAAAATCCAAGTTTTTGCAGGCGGGATTCCAGCCACATTTTCGGCAGCAGGCGACCGATAAGAAATGCCAGGCTCAAGCCGGCAATGGTGGTAAGATAGACAAAGACAATTCCGGCTTTTCCAAAAATACACATGAGCAGCACCCCCAGCTCAACCCCGGGCACGAAGGGCAGGCTCAACAGCAGGGCATAAAAAATCCCACCGCCGATTAAGACGCCGGTACCCCACCGGCCTTGCACAAATTCATTAAATTTTTGTGCGATCCCCATTTCACCTCTGAGCCAATAGTCCAGCCAAACGGCCAGAACAATTAAAAAGGCCGCAATAAAGAAAAGGCGATAATAGAACCTTAGCCTGCTGATAGGGTGAGGCGGGTTAAACTTTTGTGTGCAGCTGTCTGGGTTCATCAGATTATCCCA
>CBDUUO010000789.1:0-1690 GCA_965370395.1 uncultured bacterium | reverse complement strand
GACGAAATGGTACTGGAAAACCGCGCCAGACTCGGACCGGTAACCCTTGCCTACGAAACCTACGGCGAATTAAATGCGGACAAAAGCAATGTCGTTTTGATTCTGCATGCTCTTTCCGGAGATTCCCACGCCGCCGGCTATTATAAGGAAGAAGACGAAAAGCCCGGCTGGTGGGATATTATGGTCGGACCCGGCAAGGGAATCGATACCCGCAAATATTTTGTGGTCTGCTCCAATATTATCGGCAGCTGTATGGGATCTACCGGGCCCTGCAGCACCAACCCGAAAAACGTCCAGCCCTATGCACTTGACTTTCCGGTGGTCACCATTGGAGACATGGTTGCCGCCCAAAAAAAATTGATGGGCCATCTGGGGATCGAAAAAATTTTGTGCGTGGTGGGCGGCTCTATCGGCGGCATGCAGGTGCTGGAGTGGACGGTAAGGTACCCGAACATGGTGGTTTCAGCCATTCCGCTGGCCACCACCACCAAACACTCGGCCCTGGCCATTGCTTTTAACGAGGTGGGCAGACAGGCGATCATGGCCGACCCCAACTGGAACAACGGGAACTACTATTACGGGCCCAAACCGAATCTGGGACTGGCGGTGGCCCGCATGATCGGCCATATTACCTATTTATCGGATGAATCCATGCGTCTGAAGTTCGGGCGGCGGTTGCAGGACAAAAGCGATTTTTCATTTAACTTCGATGCAGATTTTCAGGTGGAAAGTTATCTGCGTTATCAGGGCAAAAAATTTGTGGATCGTTTCGATGCCAACTCCTTTCTCTACATAACCAAGGCCGGCGATTATTATGACATGGAAAAACAATACGGTGAAGGTTCTGCGGTAAAAGCCTTTTCAAAGGCCAACGCCAAATTTCTGGTGGTATCCTTTACTTCCGACTGGCTGTACCCGACCTATCAATCCAAATCCATGGTCAAAGCCATGAAGAAAAACGGATTGGATGTAAGCTTTTGTGAAATCGAAGCCGAGTGGGGCCACGACGCCTTTTTAATACCCAACGTGCGATTGACGACTTTGATCAAAGGATTTTTAGAACGTGTCTGCCGTGAAAACACAAAATAACAGCATGCGCTATGATCTTCAGATTATCGCTACCTGGATAGACCCGGGATCCCATGTTCTCGATCTGGGCTGTGGCAACGGCGAACTGCTGCGATATTTAATCAATAAAAAAAAGGTGACCGGTTCGGGCATTGAACTGGAAGAAGACAAGGTCGCCGCATGCATTGAAAAAGGATTAACGGTTCTGCAGGGAGACATCAATGAGGAAGTCCCTGATTATCCAGATCAAACTTTTGATTATGTCATTTTGAGCCAGACGCTGCAGCAGGTATATGAGCCGGATACACTTATTCGGGCGATAATGCGCATCGGCAAAAAGGGGATCGTCAGTTTTCCGAATTTCAGTCATTGGGCCTGTCGGATGCAGCTGCTGTGCTCCGGATATGCGCCGGTCACCAAACAGCTGCCCTATCAATGGTATAACACGCCCAATATCCGGGTGATTACCATCAAGGACTTTAGAAAATTCATTCAAAATGTCGGTTTGAAAATTCTAAATGAAGTCGCCATTAATACCCATTCGCAGGACAGATACGGCAAGATTATCAAGTTTTTGCCCAATATTAGGGCGACATATGGCATTTTTTTGATTGGGAACAAA
>CBDUUO010000788.1:0-1699 GCA_965370395.1 uncultured bacterium | reverse complement strand
CCATTACCCTGGAATTAAATGCACTGGCGGATCCGGACGATTAATAAGAGCTAGTCATAGGAATATTTGCTTTCCAGCTTCGTTCTTTGCTCTTCATTAATGATTTCCAATTCCACGAGCAAATCACCGATACCGGCTTCGCGAAGATAATCGATTTTCATGACACTGTTGGGCCTTTTTCCTTTAATGCTGAAAAAGGTGTAGTGCAGGTGGAGTGAAGTTTTCTTTAACAGATGGATCTTGGTTCCGTAAAATATGAAATGATTATCCATAATGAAATATCCGGCCGCCGCGATAACGGCAATCAGTATATATTGCTTAATTCTTGAATTCATTATATTATCCTATTGATTCAGTTTGTAAAATGGTCATGAAACGATCCACTTCTATAAAGATTTTATCAAATAGCGCTTAGCCCGTCAACTTTTGTCGTTTTTGCAGGTGCCATCGAGGTTATCGTTTTTTTGGGAAGCGACTCCATGAATAAATTCAAAAAACTTTTCCGTAACCGGGTCGATATGGCCGACTATATGGTCCTGACCGGAATCTTTCTGGGGGCTTTGTACTGGGCGCTGGAGTCCCTTCTAAACGTTTTTTCTCCGGAAGAAATTAGTTTCTATCAAGAAATATTCGGACCGAATATCAGCGTCGTCTGGCCGCGTTTAATTGCATTTTGTCTATTCCTGATGTTTGGCTCCCACGTCCAGTTTACCATTAATGAACGCAAAAAAGCGTTGGAAGCTTTAAAAGAAAGTGAGGAAAAATACCGGACCATTCTGGAAAGCATCGAAGAAGGTTACTATGAGGTCGATTTTGAGGGTTATTTCGTTTTTGTAAATGATTCGTTGAGCAAAATTTTAGGCGTCCCCAAGGCCGATTTAAGGTTTATGAATTTTTGGGATTTTATGGACGATGAGAATGGCCAAATGATTTATGAAACTTTTTTAGAATGCCGGCGCACCGGCGAGCCGGCTAAAGCATTTGACTGCGAATTTAATATAGATGGCGCCATACTGTATGTCGAAGCGTCGACTTCCCTGCTGCGGGATTCAAGAGGCCTGCCAACCGGATATCGAGGGGTACTGCGCGACCGGACCGAAAAGAAGAAAATGGAGATGGATTTATTGGAATCCTACCGTAAAGTGCAGGAAGCACGAACCGCAACAATCCTGGGTCTTGCCAAGCTTGCCGAATACAGAGACGAAGGGACCGGCACCCACCTGGAAAGAATCCGGGAGTATGCCAGAATCCTTACGGTGCAACTGGCAGAGAACCCCAAGTTTAGCAGCCGTATCGATCAGCAATACATTGACGACATTTACCAGTCTTCAATTTTACACGATATTGGAAAAGTCGGTACGCCGGATGCGTTATTGCTTAAGCCCGGAGAGCTCACAAAAGAAGAGTTTGATATCATTAAGCGCCACGCGTTAATGGGTGGCAATGCGCTAAAGGCCATCGAATCGCAGATCAAGGGAAAATCCTTCCTGGCTATGGGAAAAGAAGTTGCCTACAACCATCATGAAAAATGGGATGGGTCCGGCTATCCGCAGGGACTAAAAGGCGAAGCGATCCCTTTGTCTGCCCGTATCATTGCTCTGGTAGATGTTTATGATGCACTGACGACCAAACGATTTTACAAAGAGGCCTATTCCCACGATAGAGCCAAGAATATGATCATGCGGTTAAAGGGAAAACA
>CBDUUO010000787.1:0-1700 GCA_965370395.1 uncultured bacterium | reverse complement strand
CCATCTGAAAATGTTACGAAACCCTTTACTTTTTCTCCAATGCTGATATCATTTTAGTACCTTACCTTAAAGGGGAGATGATATGAAAATCAAATCGCTGATGATCGAAAACCCCATCACCATTGGGCCCAATGCGTCGGTTGGTGAAGCCATTGAATTGATGAAAACCAATTCTATTCGACATCTTCCCGTGGTCACTAGCGAAAAGAGGCTGCAAGGATTCCTGACGCTGGCAGATTTAAAACAGGGTCTGATTCCCTCTATGCTGGGTGATGTCTCCCTTGATGATTTGATAATTAAAAACCCGATCACGGTGAGGCCCGATGATGATATCGAATTTGCGGCTCAGCTGATTTACAATCATAAAATCGGCGGGATGCCGGTGGTGAAAGAGGGTCGACTTGTCGGTATTGTTACCGCTACGGATATGTTGCGTACATTTATCGACATGATGGGTATTTTATCATCGACCTCGCGCATTGATGTGGTTTTGGGAGAACAGCCCGCCGCCTTCAAAAAGGCCATGCAAATTATTAATGACAATGGCGGTGATATCATAAGTGTCAGCATGACGCCCCAGCAGAAAAGCAAACGGGTTTATTATTTCCGTCTGTCCGCCTGCAAAACCAATGTCATTAAAAAAGCGTTAGAAAAAGAACGCTTCAATGTTGTAGCCACAATGGGTTAGGTCAAATAATATATTTTTCGGCCTCGCGCCATTTGCGCTCGATTTCTCGGGCAATTGCTGATTTGACGTCGATGCATTCAATAATGCTCATCGGTTTGCTTGGGATCGTATCCAACGATGAACTGGCCATCCAGCAGCGTCCATTAAAGAAGATGTAGCGGTCATGAACCATGACATGACGCCGAATTTCAACATCCGGGCAGCTGGAACAAAAACGTTTTAAAATCGCATCGAGCCCGGCTGCTAACGCCTGGGGCTCCCGGCTGGTCAACAATCGCAGGGGATGCTGAAAATTTTTAAGACATTCAAATGTCGTGCTGCCAAACTGGGTATCCACCAGGGTAACCGCAGTCTGGGCGTTGCTGAAAAATTTTATGGAGTCGGATATGGCTTTGAAACGATAGTTTTTGGCCTCGGCAATTTGAACCGGCTTTTTATCTTTGGCCAGCAGAAGTTGCAGCTTTTTTAACTGAGGTTTCATCTGCTCGTCAAAAACATTGCTTTCCCAGGTTGAATTTAAGATCCGCTGGTCACAGCGCTGCATTAGATCCTGAAGCAATTTTACCAGCAGCTGTTGATGCCCGTAATCGTTATGACTGACCAGTTTGCTCGCCAGCTTTACATAATTGAGATTGACCCCCAGATAGTCCACATCGACATTGAACTGGTTGCAAAGCTCCTCGAGTTCATAATTGCCGTAATATTCTTTTATAGCATCTGTAAGGATTTCAACTGCTTTCGTACTCATGGCAAAAATTCCTCCAAATAGGTTCGCGGCTTATAGTGATTTTAGGGCAGGGCCTTGCACTTCGGTTTACACCTGCTGAAATCTTATCGGCACTTTCCAGCTGATACTTAACATTTTTTTTTATAATCCAAATACTTATACCGGTTGTCATAAATATGTTCCGTTTGCCAGATTTCCCAACAAGCGACATGGTGGTGTGTAACGGTTTGAAATTATTAGAGCGTTTGGATCAGGCCATATTGGAGGTTATCGACAACCCGCAGA
>CBDUUO010000786.1:0-1707 GCA_965370395.1 uncultured bacterium | reverse complement strand
AATCCAAAATCCAAAATCGAAGTTCGATCCGATTACTCTGGAAATTTTATGGCGCCGGTTGATCTCGATCGTTGATGAAGCCGATGCCTCTGTCGCCCGTACGGCTTTTTCAAGTCTTTTGCGAGATGCCCATGATTATACCTGTATGTTTACCGACAGCCGGGGCCAGGAACTGGTTCAGGGGACCTTTTGTACACCGGGCCAGGCCGGAGCGATGGCTTTAGGGGTAAAGACCATCATCAACTCGATTCCCCTGGAAGATTATCGGCCGGGAGACGTGTTTGTTGTGAACGATCCCTGGCTGCTGGCCGGTCATTTAAATGATGTCTGCGTGTTAAGCCCGATCTTATTTAAAGAAAAACCGGTTGCATTTACCGCCTGTGTTTTTCACCACTCGGATATCGGCGGAAGAGTGGCTTCCGATAACCGTCAGGTCTATGAGGAAGGGCTGTTTATCCCACCGATAAAACTTTATGATGCCGGTGTCTTAAATGAATCTGTACTCAATATGATTCGGTGGAACGTGAGAACCCCCGAGGAAGTCACCGGGGATATCCGTTCCCAGGTTGCCGCGAACCATGTATGCTCACAGAAGATCATCGAAATGCTGGAAGATGAGGGTCTGGATTCGCTCGATGATCTGGCAGATGAAATTATCGATCGAACCGAAACCAGCATGCGGGATGCCATTGCTAAAATTCCGGAGGGTGTCTATCCTTATGAAGGCGTAATTGAAGGGGCCGGGAAAAGAAAAGATATCCACATCAAACTTTCGGTGGAAGTGAAGGGCAGCGATATTCATATCGACTTTGACGGCACTTCTCCTCAGGTCGATTGGGGCGGCAATGTGGTCTATAATTTTACCTATGCCTATGTTTTTATGGCCGTTAAAAGTGCTTTTGATCCGGATATTCCGATTAATGAAGGCGCCATTCGTCCGGTTAAGATGACCGCACCGCAAGGCTCCGTGGTTAATTGCAAGTTTCCGGCGGCAGTGGCTGCCCGTATGCAAATCGGCCATTTTATGACGGAGATGGTGTTCAAAGCCCTGGCGAATGCAACGCCGGACAATATTATTGCTGAAAGCGGCGGTACACCGGCACAGACCAATATTTTTTACGGCAAGCGATTTAACGGCAAGCCCTGGCTCACTATGATCATTCGCGGCGGCGGAATGGGCGCCAGCAGTAAAATGGACGGCCACCATTGCGCTATCTTTCCGGCAAACGGCGCCAACACGCCCGTTGAAATCTTTGAAAGCGATACTCCCCTTATTGTGGAAGAGCGCAGCCTTATATGCGATTCCGGGGGACCCGGTAAGATGCGCGGCGGGCTGGGAAGAAAATTTGTGATCCGGGTTCCAGACGACGACTCCGCCCCTGAACCGCCAACTTCCATTGCCATTCAGGCCGGCAGATACCGCTATCCGCCCAGAGGCCTGTTTATGGGCGGTTCCGCCAACAAAGCTCAATTTGTTGTTAACGATCAGGCCGGTGACCCCAGCGGATTAACCTTATGTGAATCCGGTGATGTCATCCAGTTTGACAGCGCCGGCGGTGGTGGCTACGGTGACCCGCTGGAGAGAGATCCGCAGGAAGTTGAACAGGATGTTTTCAACGAATACGTGAGCGTTGATCAGGCGCGGAACGACTACGGCGTGGCCATTGATTCCAAAACACTGAAAGCTGATTTGAAGGAAACCGAAAA
>CBDUUO010000785.1:0-1714 GCA_965370395.1 uncultured bacterium | reverse complement strand
CCCTGCGCCACTGTTTTAATCTGCGGGAAGGAATTGCCCCGTCTGACGTCAAACTACCCAAAAGAATGGCCGGGCAGCCGCCCCATGAAGAAGGCCCGGTGGCCGGTGTCACACTGGATGTCGACAACCTGACCCGGGAATACCGTCAGGCCATGGGCTGGGACCCGGACAGCGGCCAGCCGGATAATGCAACGTTGGACAAGTTGGGTTTGACGGATTTGGTTGAAACTTATGGTTAAGCCTTGATAATATGGAGCAAGCTAACTTTTTGTGCCTTTCTCGCAAAAGCGGCATCGAACGTGGCGAATTTATCTGATCTCCTGCTTGATGCCAGATGTAGCGCATCAGCAAAATCAAGACCTTGCTCGTACCAGGAAATGGCCTGAGTCACAGTTTCAGAATTTTCCGGAAATATGTTTGAAAGACCCAGCAATTTCTGGAAGCCGGCAATTATGTCTGCTTTATTAATTGCGTAAGCGTGGTGTAACACCCACTGTGTTTCTAAAATTACAGTTTTCGGTATAAATACTTCATCGCTCTGCAAGATTTTTACGGCGCGACGCGCCTGAATTGGATCGTCATTTGTAAGAATTCGAACCAAAAGATTGGTATCAATTGCGATCATGACTTTTCCCGGGCTCCTTCGGCAATGGCGGCTTCCATCTCTTTCAGTGACTTCCGGGAGCCCTTGTAATTAACACAACCCAATACCTCCTGAATGGTAGTTTCTTTATACGGTTTAATAGGTCTTAACTTGATACCGTCTCCCGTATCTTCAACGACAAATTCGAGTCCGGGCTCCCAGCCATGGGCAGTTCTAACCTGCTTTGGAATGACGATTTGACCCTTATTGGATAATTTTGTTTTTTCCATGTCTATCTCCTCAAAAGTAAGACTAAAGTAAGACAAATAATAAGGCGTTTCGCAGCCCATGTCAAACAATATCTGCAATCAAATAACCCTTTGCGACGGGCGCAGGCTGGGCTTTGCTGAATTCGGCGATCTGCAGGGCAGACCGGTTTTCTATTTTCACGGGTTTCCGGGATCGCGTCTGGAAGCAAAGCTTGCTGAAAAAATTTCCCTGGATACCCATGTCCGGTTCATCGGAATCGATCGCCCGGGGTACGGACTTTCCAGCGTTAAACCCGCGCGCACCTTCATTGATTGGGCGGGTGATGTCGCCGAACTGGCGGATGCCCTGGGGATCGATCGCTTTTCGATTTTAGGCGTGTCCGGTGGTGGGCCTTACGCGGCAGCCTGTGCCTGTAAAATTCCGGATCGCCTGGATGCGGTGGGCATTATATGCGGAATGGGACCTGTTGATGTTGCGGGTTTGATGCGGGATATGCCCTGGATGTATCGCCGGGGTTTGCGCCTCGCCGGCCGCCTGCCGGAAATCGCGGCCGCCTTATCCCCTTTTTCGGCCTTCTTTTTTCGAAATTACCCCGAACGCATGCTCTCCATTTTGTCCGGCAAAATCGCAGGGCCGGATAAAATAGCCCTGAAAAATACCGAGCTTATAAAGGTTTTGAGCGCTTCATTCCGCGAAGCGTTTCGCAACAGCCTGAGGTGGCCGGCAACCGATGTGGTTTTATACAGCCGCCCGTGGGGATTTCGCCTGCAGGACATCCGGATAAACGTCCATCTGTGGCATGGAGAAATGGACAAAATTGTGCCGCCGGCCATGGGGCATTATCTGGCGAATACGATCCCC
>CBDUUO010000784.1:0-1715 GCA_965370395.1 uncultured bacterium | reverse complement strand
GGCCTCGTACAGCCTTCTGATTGGCCCCAATGGATGAGAAGGTTTAAGGAATACTGAAAAAGCACTAATACAATTTAGGTTACTTTTCCAGTCCTTCTCTTATTTCTTAAAACCAGAACTCCCAAGGCTCCAAGTCCCAGAAATCCAATTGTTGAGGCTTCTGGAATAAGACATTGACCTAATTTTCCCAACTGATAAAACCCCCCAATCATTTTGAGCAAACGAGCTGAATTGAAAAGAAAAACAATCCTTGAAAGGAAAGAATATAACAGTAAAATCATTCAAACAGGAGCTGAAATCTTCTCCTAATTGAAAGTGAATTTTGTCTCATTTTTGCCGAAGACATACAATGACAACCATCTTAATTATATTATCTTCGCTCACCTTTCTAATTATTTTGATTTCCAACATCGAGATATTTCTGGTTCGCAATTCCGTTGCATATTTGCGGGATGTCGAACCACAATTCGATAAGAGCGCTCCGTGTGTTTCGATTATTGTTCCGGCGTGTAATGAGGAAAAGGAAATTGCCCCTGCCCTCCAATCGCTGCTTGGGCAGGATTATCCCAACCTGGAAATCATCGTTATCAACGATCGCTCCACAGATCGGACCGGAGAAATTCTCGGCGAATTCGCCCGGAATCACTCCAGCCTTCAGGTCATTCACAAAACCGACCTGCCGGAAGACTGGCTGGGGAAAAACCACGCTTTGCATCTTGGCAGTACTCAGGCCCAAGGCCGGTATCTGCTTTTCACCGATGCCGATGTGGTCATGGCAAAGACTACGATTAGTAAAGCTGTGAAGTTTATGCTTGACCATAATCTGGACCATCTGGCTGTGGCCCCGGAGATGCGCGCCACCACCTGGAAGATAGATTTAATGATTGGCACGTTTATTTACTATTTCAATCTGATTACCAAGCCTTGGCGGGCCCAGAATCCGAACAGCCGTTATTCGGTTGGAATTGGTGCCTTCAATCTGCTGAAGGCCGAAACCTATAAGGCCATTGGAACTCACCGTGCCATCGCTCTGCGTCCCGACGATGATATTATGCTGGGAAGACTCGTGAAATCCCGGGGCTATCGTCAGCAAGTTGTTTTCGGCAAACGGCAGATTCGTATTCAATGGTATTTTTCAGTTCGAGATATGATTGAAGGGCTAATGAAAAACACCGCTTCTTTTGTCAACTACAGCCTGGTATGGGCTTTGACTTGGTGTTTGGCTCTTTTTTTGCTGTTCGTTTTCCCTTTCATTGCGGTTCTCATAACGCCGGCGCCGGCCTGCTGGTTCTATTTGGCCACTTCCGCAGTAATCACAGTAATTTATTTATTTACGACCGGCGAGTATCACCTCACCCGCTGGTATGCCTTGCTGATTCCGTTCTCTACATGTGTCCTTATATATATCATACTGAAAGCCAGTATTCGGACCCACCGAAATAAAGGTATCTATTGGCGAGGCATTTTTTATCCTCTGGACAAGCTCAGGCGTTTCAAAATTTAAGATTTAAGATTGCTCCGCCGAAAAAACCACACGTCATTTCGACCGAAAAAAGCCGCAGACCTGAATTAGCCGAAGCCCTGCCTGCCCTCCGTAGCTTTAGCGAAGGGGGGAGCGAAGCCAAAGGGGAAGAATCTCAATTCAAATAATCAATTATTATTTAAAAAAGGGGCCTATACCAAATCCCTATAGGCCCCGAATTGATGTCAATCTG
>CBDUUO010000783.1:0-1716 GCA_965370395.1 uncultured bacterium | reverse complement strand
GCTTAAAATTTTAGCACCTTTTCGATTTCCACTTCAGAAACATCGAAGATGCCCTGGTGAGGTGCTAGCTTTTCCTCTTTGAAGAAATCCGGCAATCTATCGGTGGCCGGACTTAGCCCGGCAGCCCGATTAAAGGCCAATTCTTTTTTAAGAACGGATTTGCCCAGCTCGGCCACATCGTCTGGTTTCAAATTCCAACCATAAAAACTGTTCACCAAATCGGCCATTACCGCTAGATTAGGCTCTGTCATCTGGCACAAGCCCATGGAATCATAGGCACATGTGTTTATTTGCTTTTGGCGCGATAGTTCGATCATTTCGGCCGTGTTTTCGGCATGGAAGATAATCACCCCGGTATGATCGGCGCCTTGGGGGTTGGTGGCATAACCGATTCCCGTACCAATTTCTTTGCGAGGATCGTGGGCAGGTACCGCTTGGCCTTTAACAACTGGCACTCGGCTAATGCCGAAGACCCGGGCAGTAATGGCGGCACCCTGGCCCAATACGCGGCCAAGTATTGTTCCCTGTCCGATGTTTTCAAGCAATTCCAAGGCGCGTTCACCATCAGCAAAAGTAAAAAGCCCGGCATCACCAAGGACACCCAAAGCAGCGCCGGTCTCCATGGTGTCCAGTCCAAGATCGTCACACATCTTTTCAAGATTCATGACCGTGTCTAGATCATCAATTCCCAGATTGGCCCCCAGCATGGCCGACGATTCGTACTCAAAACCCGCCGTCAGAAATTTGCCATCTTTATCGTGCATGACATTCGAACACCGGACAACGCATCCAGGCATGCACACATGTCCGAAGCTCCCCCCTCGAGTGGCATTCAGCTCTGCAACCCCTTTGCCGCCGATTTGGGTGTCGCCTTCAAAGGAGCCCGACGAAAAATTGCGGGTGGGAAGCGCTCCAATTTTACTCAGATAGGCCAGTCCGCCAACCGTACCGTATTTTGAAAAAAGGCCGGTCGCCTTGTGTCCCATGATCTCCCGGGTAAATGCTCTGCAGACCTCTTGAAAGCGTGTCTTTTTTTTAGCCTGACGGAGCTTTGCCCCGCTACCATCTATGACGATGGCTTTAATCCCCTTGGATCCCATTACCGCGCCGAGTCCGCCCCGAGCCGCATGGCGAGAGGGCCGACCATCTGGATCCGTCATCGCCACACTGGCCGCCGCCAGCTTCATCTCCCCTGCCGGCCCGATACAAAAAATGCCGGCTTTCTGCCCGAATTTTTTTTGAAGTTCGGCAACCGTTGCATAATTGCCACAACCGGCAAGCTCCCTGGAAGGAACAATTTCGACACCTTTTTTATCCACCTTAACAACATACCGATCCTCATTTTTCGGCTGGCCTTCAATGATGATCGCTTTAATGCCCATGCGGCCCAACATGTGGCCGGCGGTTCCACCGACATTGGCTTCTTTGATGCCACCGGTAAGCGGGCTTTTGGCCCCCACTGAAAGGCGGCCTGAGTTGGGGGCGGCCGTGCCAGCCAAAAGTCCGGGCGCAAATATCAGTTTATTGTTTTGGCTTAAAGGATGGGAAGTGGGCGGCACTTCAGTGGCAATAATGTGAGAACTCAAGGCGCGTCCACCGAACCGGCTGAATTTCGTCGGGGTGTTTACGACTTTGGCATTTACTTTGCTCATATCGATGCGTATTAGCTTGCTCATGCTTAATTCCTTCCCTATTTGAAGTAGTATTTAACGTGCG
>CBDUUO010000782.1:0-1723 GCA_965370395.1 uncultured bacterium | reverse complement strand
TCTAATGGCAACTTGGACTTTCCAGATAAGCAGGTTATCTTCTTTAAATCCGCAATCCGCAATCTAAAATCTAAAATATGAAGATTTTATTCTACGCGCCTTTTAAACCGCTGGGACATGGCCATCCCTCCGGCGATCTGGTAACGGCAACCGAAATCGCTGGCTATCTGGTCAAGCAGGGCCATGAGGTCATTCCGGCCAGCTCCCTGCGTTGCCGCTGGATCTACTGGAAGCCGTGGCTCTGGCCGCAACTGCTGCTTGAAAAAAGACGCGTGGTCCGCCGATTTTTAAAAAACGATGTTGACCTGTGGTTTACCTATCACACCTATTACAAAGCACCGGATTTGCTGGGACCCTATGCTTCGCAAAAAATAAAAATTCCCTATGTCATTTTTCAAGGCATTTATTCAACCAAACGCCGGCGCAAGCTGAAGACGCTACCCGGCTTTTATTTAAACAAAGGGGTCCTGTGTGCCGCCCGGCATGTTTTTGTCAATAAAAGCGTTGATTGGATCAATCTCAAACGGCTCATACCGGATGAACGCATCAGCTGTGTATCGCCCGGAATCCATCCCGCTGATTTTTATTTTGATGGTGATGCCCGCCAAACGCTTCGCGGCCAATGGAATGCTGGTGATGAACCGGTGGTGCTTTCGGCGGCGATGTTCCGTGCGGACGTGAAAACCGAGGGATTGACCTGGGTGATTCGAGCTTGCGGTGAATTGTTGCGCCACGGCAGTCCCCTGCGGCTGGTAATTGCCGGCGAAGGCCTGCAGCGGGACAAACTCAAACGGCTGGCTGCCGAGCAGCTGGGGAAGCGCGTTTTTTTTGTGGGTAAAATCCCCAGAAATAAAATGTACCGATATTACAGCGCATGTGACCTGTTTGTTTTCCCGGGGATCCGGGAATCCCTGGGACTGGTATTTCTTGAAGCCCAGTCGTGCGGCCTTCCGGTGGTTGCTTTTGATAATGCCGGCGTGCCGGAAGCAGTGGCCAACGGAAAATCGGGATTCCTGGTGCCGATGTATGCTACCGAGCCCTTTGCAAATGCCATTGATCGTCTTTTAAAAGATTCGGAACTGCGCCGCAAGATGGGCCGGGCGGCTAAATCTTATGTTCGGCAGAACCACAACCTGAATCAAAACTACAAAAAAATGGAACGCGTGCTTCAGGAAATCGTTAAATAAACGTCTTGGAATTTCTACAACTGAATGAAAATACAGGGTATTTTTTGAGGCATGAGTTTTTGCTTCAATCATGGCCCGCCCTGGTGCGATGTGTCCGGTTAGCGCTTGGTTCGGTTTAGAATTGCGAAGCTTGAGTCTCTGTATGCAATTTCTGTAAATAAGGTCTGGGCCAGGGAATAATGGAATAGTGGAACGATGGAATAGTGGGTTTTCAAAAGAAACTATCCATTTTAAACTTTAGCGCCAAAAGAAATTTTGCCATTTATCCAATATTCCAGCATTCCACCATTCCCTCCGGGGCGTAGGCCCAACGGGCCGGAGGCCAATTGGGGCGAAGCCCCTAACTTGTATCATTTTTTTCTTGACCATTTTATTATTCTGGAATTAGTTCCGAAATGGTCAAACTTTTTTGGAGTTTATTCCACAAATGAAAATTATTTACGGAATTTTGAACTTTAATCTTCCGCCAGGACAATCCGCTCAAATGAGGTGAAAAAGATGCCTTCGAAAGCAACCACCACTCGCTTTGGCCTCGT
>CBDUUO010000781.1:0-1723 GCA_965370395.1 uncultured bacterium | reverse complement strand
ACTTTAGCTCACTTTAAATAGCTTAACTCCCTGGGCAACGGCACCCCCTTGCCCATGGTGTCTTCACCGTAATTCACGCCGGCAAGGATTTCAATATCTTTTAAGGTGCGCACATCTCCTTCAAAAATCACCGGGTCGAGTTTTTCCTTTTGTATTTTGCCACCGGCCCACTGAAGATCCAGAACACTGCTGGCATCGAATCGATCCGATCCCACACACAGCTCGACCTGTCCGCCATAATGCTGAACAATTTTGGCGACCAGCAGGCAGGGTCGGCTGTGAAATCCCAATTTTACCGGTACGCCGACTTTAATGGATGAACGCTCAATGTTTTCATTGAGTATTTTCTGAGCCAATTCGATTCCGGTGGTTAAAAAATGGCAGGCGTGAAATAGACCGTAATTTATGGTGCGATCCAGAAGCGTTTTAGGATTAACCAATTTGGACAACCGGATTTGAATTTTTTTATAAATTGCTTTATACCCGGCCTCATGCAGGTGGCGCTCATAAAAATGAAGCAGGCGCCCCACCATTTGAAGAAGATGTAAAACAACCGAAAAATAACCCCGCAACTGCTTGAGCTCACGATTACCGAATCTGAATCCCCCGTGGATAACGTAGGTGTCAAATGAGGATTGCAGGTTGTGCACCAGCATTTCATAGCGTCTGATTTCAACCTCGTTCACTCTGTTGGGAACAAGGGTCAAGATTTCTTTATACGGATAAGGATCATAAAATTTGAGCTGATCAAAGCTTTTGGCAATATTTAAAAATTCACTCGAAATTTTGACGATATTTTTTTTCTGCTGGTCTTTATCTTTATCGTCAATATCATAGTCGAGCATTTGACTGGTACCAACACTCGGAAAATCAGCTGCCGCATACTGGGTCTCCGGCATTTGGATTTTAAGTCTCTGGGCTTCTTTCAATATGACCGGTGCCATTTTCATTAGGGTACGGGTTAAAAAATCAAGCGTTGTTTCACCTTGATTCGGGAAATCACCGACATCCGCCAGATCATAAAACACAAGGCGATTGGATATATGCTTCTGGAAGTTTGCCGCCAGGCTCAGGTGACGAACGGCAGCGGTTAGCTCCCGATAAAAATACCAATTTTTGTTATTTTTGGCGCCATGAAAATCAAGAAAATCCTCCAGAAGCAAGGAGGTCGAGATAAAGGTGGAATAAAACTTTTGAGTAAAAACGACTTCGGACCGGTTGACACTCGAGATGTATATGCAGCATTTTAGGTAATCATTTGAAAATATGCGTACTTTTTCGGCAAATGAATCCCCGGTTGTTGTTTCTGTCTTCTTCATCGATCGTCGCTATTCTTTTTCCGGTTCAGGGTTCTGGGTTCAGAGGTTCAGAGTTCAGAGGTTGAAAAGCCTCGGACTGCTGGTCCGTGAGTTTAGTCGATTCGTTAATTGGTCGAATGGTCAAATAGTTTAAAATGGATTGAACCTCTGACTAATTGACTATTCAACTAATCAACTATTTAACGATAACCTGTGACATCTGTCTTCTGTTAATTACTCCGCCCTGAAAAATAGCCATAACAGGGTTGGGTAGTATAAATTTGTTCTTTGAAAATTGAAGAAAATATTTAGAAGTTGATCCGGGCGGAGTAATTAACCTCTGAACCTTTGAACGTTGAACCTGGCGACCGACACCTGAAAAGGGTAACGGTCAGAGCAGCCCGTAAGCCGAATTCTGTTCCCGG
>CBDUUO010000780.1:0-1730 GCA_965370395.1 uncultured bacterium | reverse complement strand
TCATAGGAGTTTTGCGACGTTGTCCATGTTTTCCAGATTCATCACGCGCTCGACAATCCTGTCCGCCTGGGATTCCGGTAGTATTTCGTTTGTAAGGCTTTTAAATTTTGCGATCACCTCATGTTCTTCCAGGGGATTTTCCGGGTCTCCCTTGGGATAGTCGCAACCGGCTTCAAGGCACTGACCGCCAGTTGTGTAAATTCTGACCTCAGCCGGCCATTTGTTCGGATAGCTCTTGGTCAGTTCAGGATCGCTTTGGATATTAATCCGCTCCATGATAAGATAAAGCTCCCGATCGTTTAACCTTTGCTCGGTAAAATCGTCCAAATTTGCATGGCCGTATCTCAGTGCTGTTGCAATACAAAATGGCAGATTGAATTTCGCCAGATACGGTGTTTTTGGCTCGATATTCTCTAGAAGATCCAAAGATGCCTGGTAAATGGAGATGTCAACCTGCTTAATCTTATCCGGGGTCATGGGTTCTGATTTCGTGGCTTTCAATATAGCGTCAATTGCCGCGTGAGTGTGGCCGCAGGATGCATAATACTTAAGCGAATTCGTCTCGCTGAAAAATTCTTCTCCCAGATTGTGCAAACACTTTTCTTCATCAAAATCTTTGGAAGTTGCGCGGAAAAATCCTCTTTCTCCCTCCAAAATTTTGCGTGCCCCCGTAAAACCACCCTTGGCAAGCAGGGCTGCCAGCAACCCATTAAGCGCTGCCTTGCCCGGGTGCAGCTGTTTGCTCATTGCACTGTCGCCCAAAAACTCCCATAGTCCCGATGCCTGGGTCCCCGCCGAGCCCATTGCCCACACGAATTGTTCCTCGTCCAAACCCAGGATTTTGGCAGCGCCAGCCGCAGCGCCGAAGGTCCCACAGGTGGCCGTCATATGCCAGAAGTGGTAGTGGCTGGGACCGACACCCAACGCCACACGAATTCCGACTTCATAACCGATGGAAATGCCTAATAACAAATCCTTTCCGGACGCACCTTCCCGTTCCGCAATTGCCAATGTCGTCGGAATGATTGCACAGGCGGGATGAAATATTGATTTCCTGTGCAAATCGTCCATCTCTAGCACATGGGAAGAAGCGCCATTGACCAATGCCGCCAGCAGGCACATCGTCTTGGAGCCGTCGGCCAGAACCGTGGACTCGGGCTTGCCGCCCAGACTATGCACAACTTCAAGCATAATCTTCGTGGGACGCTCGTTTTTGCCGCCGTAAGCGGAGCCCAACCAGTCGAGAAGATAAAACTTAATGTTTTTCACATGTTTAGCGGATAGATCATCAAAAGAAAGGCGACATACGAAGGTGGCCATTTGGGTCGACAGAGTAGCTTCCGGCATTGACTTAGCCCTCCTGCCTGCGGTTAAAAGTGAAGGTTAGGCGATAGCAAATAAATGACAATATATAGTCGACGTTCGACTTTAAACAAAAAACAATTTGCTGTCAAGCGATAGAATTCATTCAGGAAAAGTGTTTTTAAAACTACAAGCTATTGAAATATTTGAATATTAAATACACATCTAAAAAATTCTTCGTGAAAAGCCGATATTTACTTAATTTGATAACAACCCCGGGGTTGTTTAGGCAAAAACAATTTTTTGCTCTGAATATCCCGTCGTTTCTGAATTTATGTGTCAATAGTTGGAATCAAATAAATTAAATGGTATGGTGGAGGAGGGATGGGGGAAGGGAGGGGTAACAAAAAAAAGCAGCCCCGCCCGCC
>CBDUUO010000779.1:0-1733 GCA_965370395.1 uncultured bacterium | reverse complement strand
TTGAGAATCCTGCCACCGAATCAGCCTCGCAAGAAGCATCCAAATCCTGGATAGATTTATGGCTGGATCAAATCGATATGCACTGGGGGGGGCGCTTAAAAGCGATTGGCTCTGCCACCTTTGCCAGGGATGACACCATTTTTGAACCCGTCGGTACCGGGACCTATTTGAATTTGGATACCGATCTGAGGATCAATAATGACACCTTCCTGGGTGATTGGGGCCACCTTGAGACCCAGTATGAAGCGATCCTGGCGGGCGGTAAAGCCCGAGAAAAGAGACAGGATTTAAGAGAAATCTTCCCCGATTTTGAAGGCAGCACATTGTTTTTCGGCGCATCTTTGAAGGATGATCGCCGTTTCATGGACTTGACCCATACCATCAAAGACGAAGACCGCTATATTCTGGCTCAACGCCTGGACCGCTTGAATTTCACGTTCAAGTCTAATTTGGGGTCGGTTCGCATCGGCCGCCAAGCCATCACGTGGGGAAATGGCCTGATATTTAATCCCATGGATTTATTTAACCCCTTTCCGCCGGCCGATATTCAACGCGATTACAAAGTCGGCGACGATATGGTGCTGGCTCAACTTTCGCTTCCGCGTTCCGCCGATCTCCAGTTATTATACGTGGTCAGACGGGATCCGGATACGAATAATGTGGAAGCCGACCGCAATTCCCTGGCCGGTCTGCTTCATTTTGCGGCCGGAACCACCGAGTTTGATATAATGGCCACCCGGCACTTTGATGACTATGTGGTAGGCTTGGGCAGCTCCGGCATTTGGGGAGGGGCGGCCTGGCGACTGGATACCACCGCCACCTTCTTAAATGACGGCAAAGGCGCCAACACCAAAAACTATTTATCAGGTGTTGCCAACATAGATTATTCCTGGATCTGGTGGAAAAAAAATTTTTACGGGCTGTTGGAATATTATTACAACGGTCTCGGTGAAAGTGATTACCCGGGTGCCCTGTCCAATTCCGATATTACCAATCGATTGGCCCGGGGAGAATTATTTGTACTCGGCAAACACTACTTGAGCGCTGAATTCCAGGTGGAACTTCACCCGCTGTTTAAGATATTTTTTACCGGCATCAACAATATGCAGGATCCTTCCGGAATACTGCAACCCCGGGCTGTCTGGAACATGACCCAGAACCTGGAAATGAAAATCGGCGCCAATATTTTTTACGGCGATAACGGTGATCCCGGCTCCGAATTCGGCGGTTTTATCATCCCGGGAACCAACATTCACAGCCGCAGTCCCAATAATGCATACCTATGGTTTAACTATTATTTCTAAAATTGGTTTCATAACCATCACCTCTTGCCTGATAGCTGTGTTGCGACTCGCTTCAAAATGCTCACGTACTGTCGTGTACGCTCCGCGTTTGAACCGAGTCACGCCTTGCTCTCAGACAAGATCTAACGATTTTGAAACCAATTTATAAAATGTTTTATATGTTTGAATGCAGATATTAAGGTCGTGCTCCATAAAAAATTTACAATAAATTGTCACATACCAGAGTCATTGCGAGGAGCGTGAGCGACGAAACAATCTTTTTCTTAATTTCACCGAGAATTGCTGATTTGAAATCATTTCATTTGACAGGGCGGGAAATTATTACTATTATACTAATTAAGTAATACTTATTCGATGGAGGATAAATGAAAGCTTATACCATAACGCCTAAAGGGCAGGTTACCATTCCGGCTGAAATTCGAAAAAAAA
>CBDUUO010000778.1:0-1734 GCA_965370395.1 uncultured bacterium | reverse complement strand
CAGTTGAATTCGCGGCTGGAAGCCGCTCCCACAGAGGGTTTATCTAATGGCAACTTGGACCTTCCAGATAAGCAGGTTCCAGCATTCCAGCATTCCAGATAGACAATGCTAAACAGACCGGCTTGCTCAGTCGTTTGAATTATCCTGCTTCGATTTTTGGATGTAACTATAAATCTTTCGTCCGCCTCCCACGATTAACAAAACACCGAGCAAATAAAAGCAAAAATAAATAAAAATCATATAGGGGGCGAAGTGCTCTATTTTTTTGATTTCAGGTATCACCTGAGGGATCCGAAAAAAAACACCAATCCCGGCTAACAGGAGCAGAATGCCCCAGATGAGTTGAAGCTTGGATTTTCGTTTATCTTCCATAAAAAAAATCAGCTCGTAGGGCGGGTCTCGGTGCCCGCCTGATCTGGGTCGGCACGGTGGCCGACCCTACTTCGTTTGAGGAGCGCTTCGCTTTGTTTAATCTTTCAAACTGCCTTTGAACTCCGCCTTTCTTTTTTCAAGAAAAGCCGAAGTGCCCTCTTTGGAGTCGGAACTGGCATGGCACATGCCAAAGGCTTCAATTTCAATGTGAATGCCGGTGGCAAGGTCGGTGTTCAGGCCGAAGTTGATCGCCTGTTTGGCAGCCCGCAGGGATGTTTTTCCTTTGGAAGCAATCTCCTTGGCGGTTTTCATAACTTCTTCCATCAGCTGATCCATGGGGACCACTTTGTTGGCCAGCCCGATTTTTTCGGCTTCAGCAGCGGAGATCATTTTACCGGTAAACATCAGTTCTTTCGCCAAATTCGGACCGATCAGACGCGGCAGTCGCTGGGTGCCGCCGAACCCGGGAATCAGACCCAGGTTGATTTCCGGCAGGCCGAATTTGGCGTTTTCCGATGCATAGATAAAATCACAGGCAATCGCAATCTCCGTGCCGCCGCCCAGGGCAAAACCGTTTACAGCCGCTATGACTGCAATGGGGAGTTGTTGAAGTTTTGCAATTATGGCATGACCGCTTTGGGAAAAATTTTTGGCCATCAGGGAATTATACGTCGCCAGTTCGGTAATATCGGCTCCGGCCACAAAGGATTTGTCACCGGCACCGGTGAGTACCAGAACCCGGATATTTTCGTCGGTAGCAATTTTGTCCAGCGCCCGGGAAAATTCTTCCAAAAGGGCGGCGTTTAGGGCATTGAGGGCTTTAGGCCGGTTAAACGTGATTGTCGCAATTCCTTCTTCAACCTGATAAATGATATTTTCGTAAGCCATAACTTTCCTCCTTAGGTTTCAATTGAAAAATTACCTGTCTGATAAAGGATCCATAAGTCTTTGTCAAATTTAAATTATTAGAGATTTATCACGAAATTAGAGCGTTTGTCATAATAACGTTCCGATACAGGCAGTTTTCTGAGTCTTTTTTGGGTTATTAATAACCTCATAGTATAGTGGGTCCAAACGCTCTAGTAATTTTTTTCATTTTTGCAGACATCGTTATTGAACCCTCGTGAGTTAATCGTCAGCCGGATTCGCTCGTTCGGATTTAAGTCGGGCGAATCGGGTGGTAAGTACGTTTTTGAGTTTTTCGATGGTTGCGTTTTCCGCATCGGCAATCAGTAACGGCCGTGCCATTGATTAAACTATGGCACAGCGTTGCGTAAAATTCTAGCTTTTTTTCTTTCGTGTTTTCGTAATTAATCCGCCCTGAAAAATAGCATATTTAGGGTTGCAAATTGTTCTTTGAAA
>CBDUUO010000777.1:0-1736 GCA_965370395.1 uncultured bacterium | reverse complement strand
ACTTCCATGCGTGCGGCAGAAACCTGGTACTGTGGGGTTATGTCAGCGGCTGATGAGGAAGTATTCATATTTTTTATTTTCTTATATTACTACAGCGACATTTTTCCAATTTATAGCTGTGGGAGCAGCATCTTGCTGCGATATTCGCGGCTAGCCTGCGACGAGCTCAGCCGAGTCGAAGCCGCTCCCACCTATCAAAAATTTTTCCTTGTGACAAAGTGTCGCTGCAGTATTAGATGAGCTTTCTAAATAGCTCTGAATACTGATGAAATGCCTCCGGCGGGAAATATAGTTTAAATTTATCCTTTCGTTTTAAACTCAGCTTTTCAAACTCTTTCTCGGAAATGTCCACCAGCATTTCTTCTTTTTCCAGGATGAACGTAACCCTTACGATCGCCCCCAGAAAATTAATAACCTCGGCCTCAACTTCAACCACATTGGAAGGCAAATAATTTTCAGCGGAGCGGGTTTCATCGACCAGTTCAATATTTTCGGGTCGAATTGCAAGATAAACCGTCTCGTTATCGGTATCATCGAGGTTGGAGACCGTTAATTCCAGCCGACCGAATTGAACCTTGCCGTTTTTTTTCTTTCCGGTGATAAAATTGGAGGTCCCCACAAATTCAGCGATAAAGCTGGTTTTGGGCTGCTTATATATTTCCCAGGGCGAACCGATCTGTCTGATCTCGCCATCTCGCATAACGGCGACCCGATCTGAAAGCGCCAGTGCTTCTTCCTGATCATGGGTTACATAGATCATCGTAATACCCAGTTCTTCCTGCAACTTTTTGATAACCGTTCTAAGGCGCAACCTGATTTTTGCATCCAGCGCGCTTAAGGGTTCGTCGAGCAGAAGTACATTGGGCTTGATGGCAAGCGCTCGCCCCAGCGCCACCCGTTGCTGCTGCCCGCCGCTCAGTTGTGAAGGATAATGGCGCTCCCAATCAGTCAAGCCCACGAGCTGGAGGATTTCGCTGACCCGTTCATCGATCAGCCTTGGGGGCATTTTGCGCATTTTTAAACCAAAGGCAACATTCTGGTATACCGTCATATTGGGAAACAGGGCATAAGACTGAAACACGATTCCAAAATCCCGTTTTTGCGGAATCACATCGTTGATCACTTTGCCATCATAAATGACATCCCCGGCTGTCTGCTGCTCAAAGCCGGTGATGATTCTTAAAAGAGTGGTTTTACCGCACCCGCTGGGGCCTAAAAAACATACGAACTCACCGGGCTCGATCACCAGATCAACATCTTTGACCGCCACCAGCGTGCCGAAGTTTTTGCTGATGTTTTTTAAAACAAGCTGTTTGGAGGTGGTTTTCATAAAAACGTCCATTTGAAAGACAAAACTTCATAAATCCTCCCCGTGGAGGATTTATGAAGTTTTTAGAAAAATCATTTAACGCATGCTTATTTCAGGAAATGGTTTTGCCAAACTTCCAGGATTTTGACGCGATTTTTAGATTGCCATGGAAAATCCATGGGTGCCAGTTTAATGGTTTTCAGGGCAGGCAAATCTTTGGGCACTGAAATACCCGGATAGGTAACCCCCAGCTTAAACTTGGCATATTCTTTCATCGCACCCTGACTGATGGCCCAGTCCAAAAATTTCTTGGCAGCCGCTTCATGCTTGGCACCTTTCAAAAGCGCATTGGCTTCGAGCTCAAATCCGGCGCCTTCTTCAGGCATCACCAGTGCAACCGGAAAACCTTTCTTTTTCAATGAGGAAT
>CBDUUO010000776.1:0-1742 GCA_965370395.1 uncultured bacterium | reverse complement strand
GCCCGAACCTATTCGCAGAGCCGATCATCTGTCGAAAAAACAGATTTAAAACCACGATGCACCTAAATAATGTTTATCAATTAATCACGAAAACACGAAATCTGGAAAGCACGAAATTTTTCTTTTTCGTGTTTTCGTGGTAATAAAATGGTCATTTATTCATTAATTCTTCAATCTCTTCGACTTCCCGCGGAATGGTTTCCGTTAAATCAACAGGACCTTTTTTGGTGACGAGGATATCATTTTCAATGCGAACCCCGACGGATTCATCCCGGATATAAATCCCGGGCTCACAGGTAAAGACCATGCCGGATTCAAATTTGCGATATTTATCACCATAGTCATGCACATCCAGCCCCAGGTGATGGGAGGTCCCGTGAGGAAAGAATTTTTTATAAAGCGGTGAATCCTCTGACTGTTTTTTGACGTCCGCCTTTTTTAACACACCCAGACGAATCAGCTCGGCTTCCATTAATTTGACCACCTCTTTTTGATAGGCTTCCAGGGCATTGCCCGGCTTGAGCATCTGAATGGCGGCCTTTTGAATTTTCAGGACAGCGTTGTAGACTTCTTTTTGTCTTTTTGAAAACTTGCCGTTTACCGGAACCGTTCGGGTCACATCAGCGGCGTAGTTGGCATACTCGGCACCGAAATCGATAAGCACAAGGTCGCCGTTATTGCATTGTTTATCATTTTGGACGTAATGCAGGGTGCAGGAGTCGGTTCCTGAAGCCACGATCGTTTCAAAGGCCGGGCCCCTGGACCGATTGCGCATAAACTCATGCACAATCTCGGCTTCCACCTCATATTCCCACACCCCGGGCCGAATAAAGCCGAGCAGACCTCGAAATGCTTTCCCGGTTATAGAGCAGGCCTCTTTGATCAGTTCGATCTCCAGCGGAGATTTGACGGCTCGCAAATCATGCATAATGGGCGCCAGGCGCTCGTAATGATGCAGCGGAAAAACCTGCCGGCACCATTTGATAAAGCGCATGTCCCGGGTCTCAACGGTAACTGCGGCCCGCAGGTGCTCATTGGCGTTCAAATAAATATTCTCAGACTGAACGATTAGCGGCCGCAAAATCCCATCCAGCTCAGATGTCCAGTGAACCGTCTTAATTCCGGAAATATCCTGCGCTGCCTCTTTAGAGTGTTTCTGCCCCTCCCAGGTGGTAATCTGCTCGTTGGTTTCCTTTATAAACAGGATTTCTTTTTGCTTCTCTTCAGGGGTGTCCGGACAAATAACCAATACGGTTTCTTCCTGATCGATGCCGCTCAGATAAAATAAGTCCGTTTGCTGAATAAACGGGTGGGTGCCGTCGGCACTCGTCGGCATGAAGTCATTGGAATTGAAAACCGCAACAGACTTGGGCTTTAGTTGTTTGCTAAATCGTTGCCGATTTTGGACAAATAAATTGGGATCAATTTTCGGATATTTCATAATGGTTTACCAATGAGAATTGAAAGGTTATTTTAAGCTCAACGCGCTTTCCGACAAAAAATTTACACCCTATCTGCAATTAGAAGCTATCTAAAAAATAGTAGATCAGGTTCAAGGGCGCGACGCAAACCGATTCAAAAACGGAGCATACACGTAAGTATTCGAGTATTTTGAATCGGTTTGCAACAAAGCCCTTGAGCGTTAGATGCATTTTTGAGATAGCTTCTACATAAAATGTGGGCTCAAACGTGTCAAGCAAACATTCAGCGAGGATGAATTTGGATAAAAAAAGAATAAAAAA
>CBDUUO010000775.1:0-1748 GCA_965370395.1 uncultured bacterium | reverse complement strand
CACGAAACACCAAACACTTGATGAATTCGACTTTTTACGAATTCATCAATTTTTACTTAGGAACTGCCCATGGCTTCTGCCGAAAAACCTAAAATCTTAGCCTTTGTTTGCAATTGGTGCGCTTACGCCGGAGCCGATCTGGCAGGGGTTTCCCGCATCCAATATCCACCCCATGTGCGCCTGATCCGCGTGATGTGTACCGGCAGGGTCAACCACGGCTTCCTGTTGAGGGCCTTTCTTCAGGGCGCCGACGGCGT
Organism: uncultured bacterium; assembly: GCA_965370395.1. GTDB lineage: Bacteria > Desulfobacterota > Desulfobacteria > Desulfobacterales > JAHEIW01 > JAHEIW01. The sequence goes on along the minus strand of CBDUUO010000775.1, from coordinate 1,491 downwards.
GATGGTATCCGGCTGACACATCGGCGACTGTCATTACCTGGAAGGTAATGTAAGATGCCAGAAGGTAATTGAAGAAACCTGGGAAATCCTCAGACTGCTGGGGATTGATGAGCGCCGCCTGCGGCTGAAATGGATTTCAGCATCGGAAGGCGCAGCATTTGCCGAAGAAATTCACAATTTTGTCCAGTTACTTGAAGCGCTTGGGGAAAATACAGGATTGACTATTGAATATTGAAAATTGAATATTTGTGGATGTCGCTTCGCTCCGTCATTTTTATGATAGGTTTTTTATAATTGATCCGCCGGAGGCGGACCTTAAATATTCAATATTCAATCGACAATATTCAATCACTTAAGGATATGCATCTTACCCAAAAACAAATCGACTACTGTATGGAATGCGGCCTGTGTACCGGAAGCTGCCCCATCAGCCGGGAACTGTCTAAATTTTCACCGCGACAGATTATCAAACAGTCCGTGCTGGATCCGGACGGTGGCCTGGTGCAGAGCCGCGAAATCTGGGCCTGCTTGAGCTGTGGGGCTTGCAGCGAACGCTGTCCGGCGGAGATTGATTTCCCTGAATTCATCAGTGCCCACCGACAGGAAGCCCGCAAAGTCGGCAATTTTCCTCAAGAAAGTCACCACGGCATCCTTCAGGCCGTCGCCGGTCTGCAAACCCGCGATCTAAAACAGCAGCGCACACAGTGGGCCCATGAAGCGGGAGCTTTTGGTGATACCGGGGAATATTTTTATTTTGTGGGGTGTCTGCCGTTCTTTGACGTGACCTTCCGATATCTGAATCTGTCTCCTCTCGAGACCGCGCGCAGTGTGCTCACGTTGCTAAACAAAATGGGGATCGAACCGGTCATCAGCAATCATGAACGCTGTTGCGGACACGATGCATTGTGGTGCGGAGACCATACCACTTTCCACAAGCTGGCCAGATGGAATCTTGAAGTAATCAAGTCCTCCGGCGCTAAAACCGTGCTCTTCAGCTGCCCGGAGGGTTATGTCACCTTTAAAAAATATTATCCAAAATATTTTGGCAAGCTTCCTTTTGAAGTCCTGCATATGACGGAATTTCTGGCCCGCGAACTGCCGGATGCAGGCTTAACCTTTCAGCCGTCTGCTGCCGGCCCGATCACCTATCATGACCCGTGCCGCTTGGGTCGCCTGGCAGGGATATACGAACCACCCCGCCAGCTGCTGGAATCACTTCCCAATACTGACCTGGTGGAGATGGAGCGTAACCGCCAAAATGCGCTTTGCTGCGGTACCAGCGCCTGGATGGAGTGTTCGAGCTATTCGAAAGCCATTCAAGTGGAGCGCATGCAGGAAGCCGTCCAAACCGGAGCGCAAACCCTGATCACCGCCTGTCCCAAATGCCAGATTCATCTTACGTGTGCCCAGAGCGGCACGGACTCGGATCTCAAGGTGATCGATCTTTACACGTATCTAAGACAACGGTTGGTACCTTAGAAATTATTTTTT
>CBDUUO010000774.1:0-1748 GCA_965370395.1 uncultured bacterium | reverse complement strand
CACAAAAATAACAACTAAGATACTACTGCCTAAGGAGGTAAACGAGTTGAAATCAGATCTGCCAGATTGTATCGAAATCGACCCTTCCGGCGATCCCGCTGCAACCATCATCTGGTTGCATGGCCTGGGTGCGAACGGCCATGATTTTGAAGCGATTGTCCCGGAGTTGCGCCTGCCGGATTCACTACCGGTTCGTTTTGTGTTTCCCCATGCGCCCGAACGTGCTGTTACCATTAACGCCGGTATGGTGATGCGGGCCTGGTTTGATGTCCTCGACTTAAATCTGTCAGGCGACTCAGTGGACGGGGATCAGTTTCTTGAATCAGTGGGTATGCTGGAGGCACTGATTGAAAACGAATTACGATCCGGGATGGCCTCGGATCGAATTGTGCTGGCCGGTTTTTCCCAGGGAGGCGCTATCGTCCTGCATACCGGATTGATTTACCCGAAACGACTTGCCGGAATTCTGGCATTGTCGATGCATCTGCAGACCCTGCCGGGACTGGCGGCAGAGCTCAGCCCCGTAAATCGGGAAGTTCCCATCATGATTGCTCGCGGGCAAATGGATCCTGTCATTCCGCTGGCCAAAGCCGCTGAAACCCGGCAGGAATTAACCCGGCTGGGCCATGCGGTCAACTGGCATGAATATCCCATGCCCCATACCGTTTGCGCGGATGAAATTGCAGATATCCGCACCTGGCTGATTGAAACTCTTTAAAACAACCCCCTCTGGTCCCGCTGGATCTCATCCACATGATCCAGGTACAATTGAACCTGCCTTTTAATGGACTCGATGCGTTCCTGATTGGACAATTTCCAGCGGTAAAGCTCATTTTGCAATTGACGGCTTTCTTGCGTCAGCGCTTCCACCACCTGAACTCTGGCGGGATCCCAGAGCAGATGCGCTTCATTGGCGGGCAGCTCTATTTTTTTAAAATGCCACTGGCAGTGCCGGTCCCACCATTTTGAAGAAATTTCTCCGTTTGCCAATGCACCTTCGAAATAAAAATACGTCCATTCCAGCTGCGGCAGAGAAATATGCAGGTCCCGGGCGATATCTCCCAGCACCCGCCGACCCTCAGGGGTGTGATTGTCAAAAACAACCCAGTAGGGAAATTTTGGATCCGAAGGCTGGCCCGCTTCGATGCGGGATAATTGACCGGTAACCGTTAAATAAGCGGCTGCCTGAATAACTGCTTTATCATGCGGCAGACCGGCCTTTTTGAATCGGGCGGCGTTATCAATCAGGGTTTTTTCAGCGGCCGATGTTTTTTGCCAGGTGATCCATTGCCAGAAATCATCGGGGCGCTGGATGGCATTGGCTACAATCTTGATGGCTTTATCGTCAGCGGTGTCATCCAGAACGCTAGTGTCCCCCTGGGACAATGCATAGGCTAAATATCCGAGTCCGGTCGCATCCCGGGCCTTGGCGGAGCGGGTCACCCGGATTAAGGCCGCCACTTTGCTGTGGAACTTTTTGTTGAAAATTAATTCGGTTCCCAGCGGCCAGCATTCTTCAAATGTGATGATGGCAGTCTGGGTGCGGTACCAATTTTTATCTGCTGAAGCGAGGGATTCAAGAAAGGCGCTGGTGGTGAAGACCAGGTCAACATTTCCGCGTCTTACGGCCTTTTGAAGCAACGAGCGATATCGCTTTTTGATTTTTGATCGACTGGCTTTCATTGCGACAGCGAATTAATCCGCCCTGAAAAATAGCATATTTAGGGTTGCAAATTGTTCTTTGAAAA
>CBDUUO010000773.1:0-1755 GCA_965370395.1 uncultured bacterium | reverse complement strand
AATCAGACCCAGTCGGTCTAAAAAATTCCGATAATCTTTTGCATCTTTAAAAATGGCTTTGCGCTCGATGCCGCGAATAATCACATGGTGCAGCGCTCCAGGCGCATCTATTCTGGCTTGGCGGGGCATAATGATAATATAGCTCAACTAAAGTCAAATGTCAATATTTCACCAACGTCCCCTTTTTTTTGCAACGAAACTAATGATTGACAAAATGATAAAAAAGGAAGGTTATTAGTTATGGTCACGGCAGAGAAAGTTTATAAAGATATTTTAAAAATGTCCGTACCGGAAAGAGAAAAATTATTTGCCACCATCGCACGAAAAGGATTTGAAAAAGATCTCTATGCCCACGATGAAGTATTTGATGAAATCAGAAAGTCACCATTCTCACTTAAGGAAGCCGCTGAATATTTGGAGATTGCCGAAATTACAGTAAGAAGATGGGTAAAAGCCGGCAAATTGGATGATAAACGGATCGGTAAAAACTTTGTTTTTGATCCTGACGAACTTAAAGCCATAAAAAAACAAGGCTGAACTAATTCATCATAAAATTTGCCGGAGTTTCAAAGCATTCATATATATTTCTCTCCTCCCCGTGTGATCATTTCTGCCCAGCGGCCGAAAAAGACGTCTTCGAAGACATAAGCCTCTTTTTCTTTTCGAAGAATGCCCTTTTTGCAAAGGGCTTTGACACTTTTGGCCACATTGGATGCAGACTCTAAATTGTAAATCCGCATCGAGTCTTTGGCGGTCAGCAGGCGGCCTTTGAGCGCAGCCGCGGCCTTGACCGTCTTGCGCTGATGGAGGGTGAGTCCTTCCCACAGCATCAGATAAGCGGGTTCTTGACTGCGCAATGTATTGGTCAACGCCTGTTGAATGTGGCTTTCGCTGATCCGCGGCGCTTTCTGGAAATGATCCCACAGATTGAAACACAACAGCTGGACGTAATGGGGCACGTTTTCACAGATTTCCAATATACGACGCACCGCTTCAGGCGATATTTTTTTTCCGGATTTGCCGAACTTTGCGGTGATAAAGGCACCAAATTCATTTTCCGGAATTTTATCCAGACTCATGAGCGTCCCCATCTGGTAGAACGGACGGGTTTCGTCGGCGATCATATCAATCAGCATGTGCGTTTTACTCCCGGCAAACAGGTAGCTGACATGGCTATGGTGTTGAATGGCTGCCCGGATCTGCCGTTCCAGAACAGGCCCGCCAAATTGCATGATCTCCTGAAATTCGTCAAACACCACAACATAGCGTTTGCGCTCCGCCCGGGCAATTTTCTCCGGCAAATCAAAAACCTCCGCCGCCGCTTCAGCCGAGTCGTCTGCGGAGAGGTCCAATGACAATTCCGGATTTCCACCCGCATCGATGCTGAGGCGGGGTCTGATTCGAGGCAGGAAGTTTTTCATAAAATGGACGGCCCGTCTCGCAATGGAGTTCGAACCGCGCATGACGTTTGAAGCGTAAAGCTCGAAAAATTCTTTTGGTGAACTCGCCCAGTAAAGGTCAAGATAAACAATGAGGAATCCTTTTTTCTTCAGCGTATTCAAAACTCTTTTAATCAGCGATGTTTTGCCGTATCTTCTGGGAGCCAGCAAAAATATTCTGACCGTTTCTTTTAGTTTGGCCGCCAGCTCTTTGAGCTCCTTTTCGCGGTCGGCAAAATCATTGCCGGAAACCACAGTGCCGTATTTAAATGGATTGGTCATGATCTCCCCGAAACATTTTTAATGATAGATAAGT
>CBDUUO010000772.1:0-1760 GCA_965370395.1 uncultured bacterium | reverse complement strand
TGACAAACGCTCTAAGTGTTACCATCGAAATCCAGCCTTTTTCCGTTCGGTGCGATAGTGTTCCATGGTCTCTGTAAAGGCCTCCATCGTGGAAAGGGCCTCGGCTTGATTAAACACGCGCAAATCCACGATATCTCCGTCAATGACCACTCCAGGCACTTTAACCTTGTCCTCCAAAACATCTTTGATCATAAAGAGCGAATAAGTTGCCGGGCGGCAGGACATCAGCGGATGACACAACAGCCCATCGGCCTTATATTCATGCGCAGCCCCTAAATATGCCCCTATTTGTCCATATGAGAAACCATCGTATTTTTTTGCGGTTTCATTAACTTCGTCAAATTTTTGATACGTTAAGCGCGCAATGCGCTCTAATGGGTCGGTAACTCCCTCAAGTTCCTCATGCGGGATGGGAGTCGGAGCATGATATCCCCAACTTTCATAGACCATCGCTATTCCAAAATCTTCCGCCAATTTGTCAAAGAAACCTAAACTATGCCAGGGAGGAAGTTCGCAAAACATCATACGGTATTTCTCCTCGGGAACGGCACCGATTTTATTATCTACCCGGTATTTCACCTCGTCATACACTTTCTGGTAGAATGCATAGGCTTCCGGATCGTATGGCAGATATAGGTGCGGAATCATAATGGACCAAAAATCCTGAGCGATCATGGGAGACGGCACCGCTCGACGCAAAAGGTCAACTTCGTGAGCCAAAAGCAGCGTTTTGAAGGTCTGATCGACAATTTCTTCCAATTTATCCCAATCCATCTTCTTGCCAAGAAGTTTTTCTAAAAAGGCGACAAAATCCTTCAGATGGTTGGTAATAAAACGTATTGTTTTGTCTTTTTGTCCGGGTAAATCAAATTCCTTTGGTCCGGCAGAAGGACGCTCAAGGGTCCATTGCGGGACATCCATGTAACGCTTCAGTGCTTGAAACCACTTAATGCGGCCGTCACAAACAGCGCCCGAGCCGATGAGTAATTTGGGCTTTGGCATTCCGCCGGCCGGTGCATCCGGGGGCGGCTGCATATTATTTTCGGCCATCATACTAACATAGCCGAAGCAGTTGCGTGCATAACCACAAAGGCTGGAAGGAAAACCTTCGCTGTCGCAGCGCTCTAAATAAGGTTCGGCCAGACCAAAGGCGGCACACAGGGCCCCGTAATTTTCCGGGAAAACCAGCTCCATTCCCATCGCCTTGGCAATCAGCTCACCTTCATACCAGGTAACCATGGACCAGCCGATTGGCCGGCCCTCCTTTTGGGCTATATACGCATTTTTAAACATTTTTTTCCCAAAATAACCGGCCTCGCGGGCTGTCTCCAAACTCTTGGACGACGTGTTTTTCTTTTTTTCCGCCTGCATCTTTTCTATCCTTTCCACCCTGAAATTATTCAAATTTCTCAAATCCATATCACCATTCGAACATTCAACAATTAAAGCAGTCCACCAAACTCACTTTGTGCCTTATCTCCGGGAAGATTTTCAGAGTTGCATTTTGGACATTTTAATAAGAGTTTTTCGCCACACTCTCGGCAAAATTTCTTTGTTTCAGGGTTGTCAGTGCTGCATTTCGGGCATTTCATAATTTCACCTTTAATATGCGGTTAATAATGAAAAGGCTCGATGCCTCTGACATTCGGACAATGAGAGGGTACCAGAAAGCTTAAATATCTTTTTCAAGGATAAGGCTGTTTCAATTCTGAACAGGCGTTATTTCTGAGCTCAGAGTAGCTCCAGGTGAGGTCAACCGT
>CBDUUO010000771.1:0-1765 GCA_965370395.1 uncultured bacterium | reverse complement strand
ATTTCGCTTGTTAGAAAATCTGGCAAACGGAACATATTTATGACAACCGCTATAGTAAAAAGGCATTGCCATGAATCAAAACTCAATTATAGACCAGCTGATGTACGATCCTGCCCTCGGCGCATTGACTTACAGGGATGTCAGGTATCTGTTAATTCGCCCTGAGACTATTGTCGGCTTTCAAAAGACCATCGAAAAGCACAGCCGGACGGGCGCCCAAGATGCCTTATTTCAGGGAGGCTATCGGGGGGGGTATCTGTCGGCCAAAAAATACAAAGAAATGCAGAACCTTTCAGACAGTCAAACCATCAGCTTTATGCTGACCATGGGAGCTGAAATCGGATGGGGAAATTTTAAACTCATTGAATATGATTTTGAAAATCGGAAATTGCAAATCAGGGTTGAAAATTCTGCATTTGCCGAAGCATACGGTGACGCAACGGAAGGGGTGTGTCATTTAATCAGCGGCGTGCTCAGCGGTCTTGCCAGCGTTATTTTTTCGATAAATTGCACGGCTTCCGAGACTAAATGTCTTGCCAAAGGAGATGAATGCTGCGAATTCAATGTCTCGGCAAGGTAAAGAGTTTTGATTTTACTAGAATCGTAGCGTACAGGCGTTCCCAATGATCCGTTCTATGAATATTGCCTGGTGGGTGCAACGCTGGGGTGACCTGCATCCGGATAAACCGGCTATCATTTTTGAGGAAGAACAAATTACCTATTCCGGGCTGAATCAACGGGCCAATCGAGCGAGTTGCTGGCTGCAGTCTTTGGGAATCGAAAAGGGCGATCGCGTAACCGTTATGTTGAACAATTGCCCGGAGTTTATTGAACTTTTCCTGGCGTGTGCCCGGCTGGGAGCCATTTTTGTACCCCTCAATTTTCGTTCGGCAGCACCGGAACTGGATTATTTTCTTAAAAACTGCCGTCCGCGACTGTTTGTATTCGGTCAGGAATTTATCGATAATGTAAAAAAAACCGATTTTGAAAATACCAGGCCGCAGGTTTTGCTATCATCGGTCGGCAAAGCGCCGACTGACTCAACGGTTTTAGATTATATATCCGAATCCAAGGCCTTTGACGGCCAGAAACCTTTCCTGACACAATCCTTAGGCCCGGCTGACCCGGAAGAACCCCAGGTTATCATGTATACCTCAGGCACCACCGGTCAGCCGAAAGGTGCCGTGCTGAGTCACCGCAAGACGTTTTTCAACTGCTTGAACGCCGACATTTTTTTCAAAATGCATTTTGACGATATCATGCTCGTCATCTTGCCCCTGTTTCATTCCGGCGGCCTTTTTATTCAAGCCTCGCCAACCATATACAAAGGCGCCACCATGGTTATACATCCCAAATTCGACCCCGTAAAATTTTATCAGGATATTGCGAGATACCGCGTTACCAAATTCCTGGGCGTCCCTACGGTTTATCGGGCGCTTGTCAAGGTTGACCCGCAGGAGAGAGGCGATATTTCATCCTTAAAAGTATGTGCCGGGGGAGGGGAGAAAACTACCCCCGACCTGTTTGAAAAATGCCGGGATGCCGGGCTGGCGTTTCGCCAGGTCATGGGGCAAACCGAAACTTCGATATTACTTTGGGCTTCGGAAGAAGATTCCTTTCGCAAGCCCGGCACGGTGGGTCGGCCTGTTTTTCATGCGGAAGTCAATATTGTGGATAAAAATGCTCGTTCGGTAAAACCCGGAGACGTCGGTGAGATCGTTGTGCGCGGCTCAATTATGATGAAGGAATATTGGCAGGATCCGGT
>CBDUUO010000770.1:0-1768 GCA_965370395.1 uncultured bacterium | reverse complement strand
CGAAATTCAAAACCGTTTAGAACATTTGAATTTATGTTTTTTGAAAATTGTTTCGGATTTCGACCAATTTTATAAAATCAGGCGTGCTTCGGGTTTTGATGAAAAATGGTTAAGCATCAACAATTTTCCTTATAGTAAGTTTTAACCTACTAAAATCTGGTAAACACGCCGTGGTGTCCCGTCATCAGGAGATTGACTCCCAAAAATGTAAATATCAGCACCCCGAAGCCGATGATTGCCATCATGGCAGAGCGCCGACCGCGCCACCCGGCCGTCAATCTTTCATGGAGCAGGACCGCATAAAACAGCCAGGTGATCCCGGACCAAACTTCTTTGGGGTCCCAGCTCCAAAACCGGCCCCAGAACGTTTTCGCATAAACCAAGCCGGTTATCAGCCCTAACGTGAGCATGGTAAAACCCACCACGATGCAGACATATCCAATGTTGTCCAGCATTTCCAAAGACGGTAAGCGTTTAAAAAAGAATCCATGCTTCTTGGTTTTGATTTCGTGTTCCTGAAGCAAATACAGCACACCCAGTCCACAGGCCAGGGCGAACGCCGCCTCTCCAATGAAGATGACCGTGACGTGACTCACCAGCCAGAAGCTTTTGAAAATTTTAGTCGCCTGGGCCGGTTCATTGGGAAGCTGCGAGACGACGATCATAATTAATGTCAGGATGGGCGCGGCAAATATTCCCAAAATTTTTAAATTAAACTTACATTGAATGGCCAGATATACTCCGGCAATGGCCCAGCCGGCAAAAGAAAGCGTTTCATGCATATTGCTGACCGGCACATGTCCGGCTTTGATAAAGCCGGAAACGATGGTCAGGGTGTGAAATAAAAAACCGACCAGCAGTAGAAAGAATCCCGCGCGTTGGAAATAGTCTTTCTGAATAAATAAAAATGCAAAATAGCCGGCCGTGCTAAGCAGATACAGTAAAACGCTAACGAAGATGATAGATTCCATTAATACTCCGATTTAGGTTGGCCAGTTGAGCCTGTTAAAATAGGAAAATATCTGATTTTATTTTTTGCCAAGCCAACGGGCTAAAGGGCTTAGCCTATATGAGATAGTTTATAATAATTCTTCAAGCCGATAGCCTTCTCCTAATATATTGTAAAGAAGAGTGTTAATATCGTCTTTTTTGCCTTCGTGTATTAAATTGAGAATATTGCTGTCGATCAGTTTATTGAAAAGGCCCTTATGGGCCTCGGGCTCATGGGCTTGACTCAGCAGTTTTTTGCGGATGGCCCCCAGGAGAAGCAGAAATTCCGCATATTCTTTGCCGAATTGGGTTTCCAGTTTTTGGCGCAATTGTTTTGCCAGGGCCGGGCTTTTGCCGGAAGTGGAAATGGTAATGACCAGATCTCCTCGGCGAACTATGGATGGCAGGATAAAATTGCAAACCTCCGGGCGATCGGCAATATTACACAGGGTATGAGCTCGCTCGGCATCTTTGCTGACCTGACGATTTAGGCTTTCATCATCGGTGGCCCCGATAACCAGAAACATGCCGGTTAAATCATCGCTTCGATAGGCGCGCTTTTTTAGCGTAATGGATCCCTCTGAAGCCAGGTTGGTCAGCTGTGGTGTTGGATCGGGGCTGACGACGGTAACACGGGCGCCGCATTCCAACAGGGTATTCACCTTGCGAGTGCCCACGGCACCGCCGCCGACAAGCAGGCAATTGCGATTTTTGATGTCTAAATTTACGGGGTAGTACTTCATGATTTGTTGAATTTGTTTTATGGGTCTTATTGGTT
>CBDUUO010000769.1:0-1769 GCA_965370395.1 uncultured bacterium | reverse complement strand
ACCTGACACCCGAAACCTACTTATTCCTGACACCTAAAATAAAACGAATTAACATCAATAAACTCAATCTATGTTTTGTAAATTACTTGCGGGACATAACACTAGACCTAATGGTGCGGATAACCGGCGGATCTCAGACCTTTCAAGCTATCACGGGTTTATTTGACTTTTGATATCGATTATCCAATATTTGCCAGATAATTTTCCACATGGGGGATGATTTCATGATCCGGATACTTCTGTTTGACGCCGGTAAGGATTTTTCGGGCGTTGTCGGGGCTCATTAAGCGGTCCTGAAAAATCTGGGCCACACGGTAAAAGGCTTTGGGTACCAGCTTATGCTCCGGGTACTCTTTCACCAGGCGGTTGTAAGTGGCGATGGCTTCTTTGGATTTTCCAATTTCGTTCAGCCATCCCGCCAGCTTGAACAAGGCCATGGCATCCGGCAGAAAGTCCGGCTTAATTTTTTTACATTCAATATAGACCTTTAAAGCCTTGGTCTTGCCGTCCCGGGCGGCCAATAACTCCAGAAACTTTTCGGCATGCGTCAGCATTTCCGGGATTTTTTTCCTCATTTTCAACAGGGTGTAATACCGTTCGGCAAGATTGACGCCCTGTATGCCGGTCACCGCCGTCATCTCGATGATCAGCGCCAGGGCCTCATCCAATTTGCCTTCCTGTATCAAAGGCTTCACGGCATTCAACACCGGTGCATCCGGATCAGCCTGCCGCGGTTCTGATGCTTGCCCGCTGGGGTCCCGGAAATCATCCTGGTCTACCTGATAACCCACCTCTTCATGATACTGCAAAATGACGTAACCCAGTAAATGGTAGGTAATGATTGTATAGAAGCCCTGGGCAAAAGTCATCATGGGCAATTGCAGCGCTTCCGGAAAGTATTTGATAAGATAGTGTCCTAAAACAGCGGGCGCACTGCCTAAAATCGAAAAGAAAACATATACCAGCAGATAGGCCCAGCCGATTCGAATGGCGATGGTACCAACGGCGAGGGGATTTAGCGCGTTCAACAGGCTGGAGCTGGTCACCAAAATAATAATCATGGATGGAACCAGCAGGCCGACCAGATAAAAAACAGGATAAGCGATAAAGGGGCCGGATGTTGCGGCCAGATAAAATATCAAAGCGCCGATAAGCAAATACATGATTCCCTGTTTGACGACCGGACCGATATCGGCGGAAATAGTCTCGGCATTGACTCTGGGCGGTTTGAGGTCCCCGCCGGCGGTTGCCTTAAGGGATTCGAATGCATATTTAAGGATCATCATCCCCAGCAGCCCGCGAGCCACCAGGGAGAATATACCCGAACTTGGGAAAAAGGCGCTGATCACCGCGATCACGGCCACTAAAATCAGGGGCCGCGGGTAAAATCCGTAGGCAAAAATCTGTGGCAACCGCTTCCAGAAAGGATCGATAAAATTGCCGACACCGATCCATTCGACCGGAAGATAGCACTTCGGACACAGATGGAGTTTCTGGCCTTTGGCATAACCTTCCTGATCGCGTCGGGTAACACATGGGGGGCATAAATTGGCCCCGCATTTTTCACAGTTCCAGTGCGCCGGTTGGGTCGGATGATAGTCACAGCATATTTTCATCAAGGTCTCTTTTCACCTGCTGGCGGGTATATTCTATTAAATATCAGCCCCTTATTAGAACAACGCCCAAATTCATCCCCGGCGATTCCAGGGCCAATATTTCTAAGTATTTTTTATGGTTATCGGGAATTAGGGAGGGAAACTTAATAAAAA
>CBDUUO010000768.1:0-1770 GCA_965370395.1 uncultured bacterium | reverse complement strand
CTGTGCATTAAACCGAGCGGATTGTTCGCTCGTCACTACGTCAAGAAGGTCTAGTGAGCTAAACACTAAATACCAAACCAAAAAGGAGCGAAGGTATGAAAAAGACAGGCTATTGGTTTTTGGCGGCAATGGTAGTCATGGTTTTTGGATTTACATTCAACGCTATGGCAGAAGAGGGTATCACCGATATCGAAATTCATCTTGGGCAGTGGGGTCCGCAGACCGGACCGGCCGCAGCATGGGGTTCGGTGGCCCGGGGAACCGGTGACTATTTTAAAATGATCAACGCCGAAGGCGGCATTAACGGCCGCAAGATCGTCTATCACATGTTTGACGATGCCTACAATCCGGCCAAAACAAAAGCGGGTGTCAAAGAGCTGCAGGAAGGCACGGGCATATTCGCCTGGGCCTGCGGCGTGGGGACATCACCGGGTCTGGCGGTGCGCGATTATCTTATGGAACGCAAGATCCCCTGGGTCGGCCCGGCCGCAGGGTCCATGCATTGGATCGACCCCCCGAGTAAGTATCTCTTTCCTGTGTACCCATTGTATTACATCGAGGTCAAGTTATTGGTTCGGTACGCGGTTGCAAACATGGGTTTCAAGCGAGTGGCCATCGCCTACCTGAACGATGATTACGGCAAAAACGGCCTTACCGCTGCCAGAAAAGAACTGATCGCCCATGGCATGAAACCGGTGGCCGAAGTGCCGGTGGAACTCAAGGACCAGGATCTGAAACCCCATGTCATGAAGCTGCGCCAATCCAAGGCCGACATCGTCTTACTGTGGGTCACACCCCTCCATGCGGCTAGACTTGTCGGCACCAGCCATGCCATGAAGTTTGCGCCGCAATTCATGACCGTCAGCACCTGTTCGGACTTTCCGCTGATGATGCATATCACCAAAGGCCTGTTCAAAGGTGTGATTGCGACCACCTTCGGTGAACTGCCGGATTCCACTTCGCCGCTGATGCAGAAGTATAAAATAGATGTCCATGGTCGATTTGCTGCCAAGGGCGAAAGATGGGGGCTGTTTTATTATGCGGGTATCTTATTTACAGAGCCGCTGATTGAAGGTATCAAAAGAGCCGGACGCGATCTGACCCGGGAAAAATTAGTCTATGAACTGGAGAATCTTAAAGGATTTAGAGGCATCGGCGGTGAAATCAGCTATGATGTTTTTAATCCGAATAATGGCTTCGCGTCCCGAGGAGGGATGAAAGAAATCTTTATGATTCAATGCCTGGAAGGCGGCAAATCCAAGAAATTAACCGTCTGGACTAAGGTGCAATATCCTTAATATAAAAGCATTTAGAAAAAGATCATGGAGATTGGAGGATTGAATTCCTCCAGTCTCCGGTTTAACGTCTCGGAATTTATACAACCCATTGTAATTATAGTGATTTTTGTGGCCATGTTCTTTTGTAAGCCACCTGGAATGATGGAATAGTGGAATATTGGAATACTGGGTATGGAAAGCGGAAAATAACGCTTTCTACAAAAAATGTTGAGTCAACATTATTTTATGATACTCATCAGGCAGCTATTTTCTGCTTTTGCCACGCAAAATACTACATAGAACAAGAAAATCAATGCAAAATTATGCGCTTTGAATTCCGTTTTCTTGAAACCCATCATTCCACAATTCCATTGTTCCATCATTCCAATTGGGGCAAAGTGCCCAAGTTTTGCATTTAAAGGATCGTTCCAAACATCTACTATGGTTTTTTTTGAAGTTCAAAATCTTGCGATCTCCTTCGGGGGCCTGACGG
>CBDUUO010000767.1:0-1778 GCA_965370395.1 uncultured bacterium | reverse complement strand
GTCACATACACATCACGACTTCCTTTGTTTTGGGTACGCTTATTCCAAAGTGCGTATAAAAGGAACACCTGGAATATTCCGGACAACGAAACCGCCAGTGCAACCCCCCGGGCACCCAGAATATTTAAACCGGCCAGATACAGAGGGATACTCAATATCACCGCAATGGTCCCATAAATTGCGGGGAAAAGAGTGTCTTGCATGGCGTAATAGGCTCGGGGCACAATGGTATTGGCCGCAAAGGCAAAAGATCCAACCAGGAAAAAAATAAGCACCACAGACGCCTGACCGGTTGCAGCAGCATCAAATTTTCCGCGCTGAAACAGCATTAATATCACCTCGTGTCGAAGCACCATGAGCAGCACCGAAAAAGGGATCACCAGGGACAGATATCGCAGGGTATCATTCAGCAATTGATTCATTTCTGCCAATTTATTTTCGGCAGCCAGGCGGGCCATAAACGGATACGAAGCCACGCCTAACGCCTGGCCAAAAAAAGCAACCAAAAGAAGCATGGTTCGCCAGCTGTATTCTAAATCTGCAATGCTGCCCGGCGGCAGATAGCTGCCGAAAAATTTCATCAAAATTTCCATGGAAAAAAACAGGGTCAGTCCGAGCATCAGCGGCAGGGTAAGCTTGATATATTTTTTCAGATCCGGGTGGCTGAAATCAAAGTTTGGCGAATATCGCATGCCGATCCTTCTGGCCCCCCAGTACTGGAGGCCGAAACTTCCGACAAACGCCCCAAACAGCACCCCCCAGGAAAAGCCTTCCATTCCCAGCTTAGGACCCAGCAAAAGGCCGCCGGCAATAATTCCGAGATTGTAGAAAAGCGGCGCCAATGCGGGTATAAAAAATTTCTCCTTGGCGAATTGAACGGCCATAAAGAGCCCGCCGGCAAAAAAGAAAAACTGAGCGGGCAAAATAATGCGCGTCATCCTGATGACCTGCAGCCGAAAGGTTGGGTCCGTGCGTCCGCGGGCGATCAGCGTCACAATCTCAGGCGCAAATACCATCCCGATCACCACAAACAAAATCAGAAGTGTTCCAAAACAGCTTAAAATGATGGAAAAAACTTTCCACCCGTGCGCTTCTCTGCCGGCCGCGAGGTAGCGGGAGAATATCGGAATAAAAGTAATCGAAAGAAAACCGCTGGCGACAATGTGATTTAAAATTTCAGGAATGACAAAGGCAACCTGATAGGCATCGACTTCACCACTGCGTCCGCCAACATAGGCAATGATCATCAGCCTCAAAAACCCGAAAAGCCGGCTCAGGAAAACCGAGGCCATCATGATCAGCGAGGCGATTCCGACTTTTTTATAGACCGACTGTGACATGGGCAACGCCAGTTTAGACTCTTTCTCAAAAAAAGCCAAAGCCATGAACGAGGAGGAGTACGAGGACGAATACGACGTTGGGCAAGGTTCCTCCTCGTACTCGTCGTCGTCCTCGTTATCTAACCCGCCTGCGCACAAGCGCCCAATAGTTCTCCTCAGGCAGTTTGCCCCGCTAATATCTGCGGGATTTCACATCAGTGTTTTTGACCTCAGCGGGTTCCATTGCATTATCAGAAAGTACCGCAGAAGGCAAAGCATCGCACGCATTCTTGACAGGTTTTGGCAGATCTTCTATGATGGCAACTCTGTGACCGAATAATGAGCCGGGTTCATCCGGTTCCACCTGAAACGAATTTCTCCATCGCCATGACCAAAAGGGAAACCATTTCACAGAAAATCACGGCGCTTTTCGTATACGGGCGCCCGCCCCTGGTTTTT
>CBDUUO010000766.1:0-1782 GCA_965370395.1 uncultured bacterium | reverse complement strand
TAAAGAATGCGGAATCTGACGAAACGGTGGAATAGCCAGGGGGGGTATCGCGAAGTTTTAGTCATCGCAGTACCTCTGATTCTGAGTACAGCCAGCTGGTCGGTGCAGCACTTTGTGGACCGGATGTTTCTTTCCTGGTATGCGCCTGAGGCCATTGCTGCAGCTATGCCGGCTGGAATGGTTTACTTTTCCATTGTAAGTATCTTCATGGGAACGGCGGGATACGCGAGCACGTTTATCGCCCAATACTATGGTGCCAAGCGCTTTCATCGAGTTGGGCCGGCCCTGTGGCAAGGAGTCTATGTGTCATTGGTGGGTGGGCTTGTGCTGCTTTGCATGATTCCATTTGGGGAGATCATCTTCCGATTGGTCGGACACGATGAACTGGTTCAACACAACGAGGTCGTTTATTTCCAGATTTTATGCATGGGCGGAGGTCCCTATCTTGCATCTTATGCGCTTTCCGGATTTTACAGTGGCCGGGGCAAAACCTGGCCCGTGATGTGGGTCAATATCATTGCCACTGCATTGAACCTCATTCTGGACTATGCACTTATCTTCGGTCACTGGTGTTTTCCTGAGATGGGGATCAAAGGCGCAGGCATTGCCACCGTAATCGCCGGCATATTTTCATTTATAGCATTCCTTAAGCTGATATCTGCCAGAGAGTTTAACCAAACCTATCATACTATTGATGGGTGGCGCCCTGAGAAGGAGCTTTTTATTCGATTTTTACGGTTTGGTGCTCCGTCGGGTGTGCAATTTTTCCTTGAAATGTTTGGCTTCACCGCATTTGTTTTATTGGTCGGTCGTTTGGGTACTGCCAGTTTGGCCGCCACAAATATTGCCTTCAACATCAATACGCTGGCATTTATGCCTATGATCGGCTGCGGCATTGCCATATCCATGCTTGTCGGTCGATATTTAGGTGCGGATAAGCCCGACCTTGCACAGATAAGCGCTTATTCCGGATTTCACATGACCTTTATGTATATGACCAGCATTGCTGCCGCCTATGTACTGCTGCCGGACATCTTTGTGGCTCCGTTTGCGCTGAAGGCAGACCCGCAAAGATTTTCGGAAATCTACCGCTACAGCGTTATGCTCCTGCGATTCGTAGCGGTTTACTCCATTTTCGATGCGATGAACATCATTTTTTGTTCGGCCATTAAAGGGGCGGGCGACACCCGCTTTGTTATGCTAATTACGGTGATTTTATCCCTTTTCGTTCTGATTGTACCCACTTACCTGGCGATCGTAGTATTTGAATATGGCTTAATGATTTCCTGGTTTCTTGCGACAATCTACGTCATACTGCTTAGCCTGGCGTTTTATCTTCGGTTTCTGAACGGAAAATGGAAAACCATGCGGGTCATCGAGCGTGCACCGCAGCCCCCGAGTCCCGGAACTGTGAAATGGGGAAAAAATGTGAAGCTGTAGATTTAAAATAATTGGGGTCAACTTTGATTTATCATAATAATTGATATTCAAAAAAGGCCTTATTACACCGTAGATATGGCAAGACTCTGGCGAATAGAAAAGGATATTGAAGCTAAAGCGCTATTAAATCGGATAGCCGCGAGATTAAGCGTGAATCCCGGGTGCAGCCGCAGAGGATATCATCACTTTTAGTAGAGCGGCCGAACTCCTAAACCTGCCCCTGAGCGAATTCCGCAGGGCGTTTCAGCTCGTGTCATGATCATCGTTGTCTGTGATGCCAACTGGATGATCAATAACCTCAATCAGTTACCCAAAACAACTTGCTCAAACTAACCTCTTTGC
>CBDUUO010000765.1:0-1783 GCA_965370395.1 uncultured bacterium | reverse complement strand
TTATTGGAGAAATTTTTGATCATCATTTCGCCCAGTTCCCGGGAACGGTTCGTTGCAACCTCTATGGCATTAATCAGTGTGGTGCGCAACCCGCCTTTTTCCAGAGTGGCCAGACCGGCAATCGCCGTACCTCCCGGAGAAGTCACTCTATCTCTGAGCTGACCCGGGTGTTCCTGGGTCTCCATCAACATTTTGGCGGAACCCAAAACCGTTTGGGCGGACAGAAAGAGCGCTTCCTGGCGCGACAATCCCACTTTCACACCGGCATCGGCCATGGCCTCAACGATCAAAAAGATGTAGGCCGGACCGCTGCCGCTCAACCCGGTAATCGCATCCATCAGGTAATTTTCAGGAATAAACACGGTCTTACCGATGGAATCGAAAATGGCCATAGCAAGCTTGATATCCTCTTCACTGGCGTGTTTTCCGGCGGCAACGGCTGTGGCCGCTTCTTTAACTGCCGCTGCGATGTTGGGCATGACTCGGATCAGGCGCAGCTCTTTATTCAGACAGGATTCGATGGCCTCCATGGGGACGCCGGCGGCAATCGAAATAATTAATTTAGACATATCGAGTTTTTCGGCGGTTTCGTTGAGAACAGCCGCCATAATCTGGGGCTTCACGGCATAAATAACAATGTCGGAATTGACAACTGCTTCCAGATTGTTCGATGTCGTTTGAATCCCGTATTTTTCCTGTATCGCTTTAAGTCTATCTTCACGAACATCTGTACAGATAATATGCTTCGGTTTGGATGACCGTGAGCCGATAAGACCGCTGACAAGTGCCTCACCCATATTTCCCGTTCCGATAATACAGATTTTTTTGTTGTTTAACATGATATTTGACTCCGATCGGCTATTTTTTTTCGCACAAACCGTTGAAAAACTGCCGACAACCCTGTGTGCTCGCCGGGTAAGCGGCTTTGATTGTGTGAATTTTTCTTGAAATTTCTGCAATTTATAGCCTGCCCAGATGTTAGTCAAGAAAATAATCTGGATTTCATATTGACACCGTTTTTAAAAATTATTATAATGGTCTAACCATTTAAAAATTCTTCCGGAACGAAAGGAAAAGCACCCATGTTCCAGGCAGCCAAGCAGACCAAGGTTTTTCAGGATGTCGTAGCACAAATCCAGGAAGCCATCCTCGACGGACGGCTGAAGACCGGAGACATACTTCCTTCCGAGAGGCAACTCAAGGACATGTTTAATATCAGTCGCGGCACATTGCGCGAAGCGTTGCGGGTTCTGGAACAAAAGGGCTTAATCGAAATCAAACTCGGCGTCGGCGGCGGTTCGGTGGTCAAAGACTTAAATGCCGACCAGGTTAGCGAAAGTTTGGCCCTGTTAATCCGGTCTCAAAAGGTTTCATTGAATCATCTGGCTGAATTTCGTGAAGATATGGAGGGGATTGTCGCCGCTCGTGCGGCCGAAAGAAGTTCCGCGGCAGACATTATGAAGCTCACCGAACTTTTAGACGAGGCCCGCAAATGCATCGATGACGGCCCATCTCAACGAGATACCTTTATCGAAATTGACAAGCAGATCCATATGACCCTGGCACGGGTTGCTGAAAACCCGATTTACATATCTGTGCTGCATTCAGTACACGATAACATCCATCGCTATTATGATCAGTTTCTTTCCATGGAAGAACGCGAATTGCAGGAAAACTATCAGGACCTTTGTGATCTTGTGAAAGCGGTGGAAAAAGGACAGGCCGACCATGCCCGCCGGCTGGCCCGCGGCCATGTTCACCGATTCAATCAATACATGAAAAG
>CBDUUO010000764.1:0-1783 GCA_965370395.1 uncultured bacterium | reverse complement strand
GTGACGCCCCCAACAGCACCTTTACAATAACCGGAAAGGCGATGAAGGTTCCCAGAGAGCTTCCGAGATTCGTAAAGACCACCACCAGCAGAATGCGCGTCACATTGTTTTTCCAAAACCCGCGAACAGACAAGATATCTTCCGGCAGTCGTTCCAAATCCTTTACTTTGGGCTTTCTCGAAAAGGCCTCTACCATCCCCGATACCCATCCGGCAGCGATCATGGGGTTTAGTGAAGTCAACGGTGCAGCCAGAATGGATGCTAAAATCGTGACCGGGTGGGCCAGCGCGATGATTGCACCCACTCCGGCCAGAATACCGTTGGCTAGAATCCACCAGATGATCATATCGGTGCCTGCCTTTGTGCCGCCGTAAAAAAATCCGGCAATAAACAGCCCGACGATTGCCACGGGAATCAACCATTTAAGAATCCCGATTGATTTGCCTTTGGGGGGAAGCTGCTCCAGTGCCCGGGTGTCGATGTCGCTATTCCAGTATTTTTGAATACCCGGAATATGGCCGGCGCCCACTACGGCCACGATTTTGTTGCCGGGTGCGGTCCGAATTTTTTCAGCCAGATACTGGTCCCTTTCATCAATGACGATGGACTTCAAAGCGGGGAGTGATTTGCCGACTTCTGCCAGCAGGGTTTCCAGAACGTCCTGCTGCTTCATCTTTTCTATATCTTCTTCTTTGATTTCATCAAGTTGCCCCAGGGACAGCATCAATTGAAAGACCAGTTTTATTTTGCTCCAAAATCCCATTACCCGCCAGGTCCGGGAAAGGGTGGTGCGGATATCCCGGTCGGCAAGATGAATTTGGGCGCCGGTGGATTCAGCGGTATTTATGGCTGTTATCATTTCCTCGCCAGGCTTAACATCAAACTGTTTTGCAATTCGTTTTTGAAATGATGCCAGCAAAAGATTCGACAGGAGCAAAAATGAGTTTTTTTCCTTGATCACTTTGACGATATCGGTATCCTGCCATTGATCCTTTTGCCGGATTGCCTGGAATCTGGATTGGCAAAGCTCGACACAGACGGTATCCGGTTTTTCCTCCTCGATTACCGATTTTGCCAGCCGGGCGCTCTCTTTTGAGACGTGAGCCGTTCCGACCAGAATGAATTCCTTTTCATTAAACTTAAGGTGGGTTAAATTATGGTTGTTTGCCATGGGTATTCAGTATATATTCCGGCCAGTGCCGTCGGCCGATTCTGTTGGTGATGAACCTGACTATAGTATATTACACCCTGCAAGGCAACAGCCAAACAGCCTTTCGACGATCAACCGGCTTATGCGATAGTGTCGCTTTGGAAATTCTACCATGATGGTTTATGATGATATTTTTTCCTGGGAAGGATGGGGCGGTCAGCTGCGTCTGGCAAGCGGTGAATGCCGGTTGCGTATATTTGATCTTCAAAAGAAAAAAGCCGGCGGCCCGGCTCATCTCAGGCCGATTATCGTGGTGGTTTCCGATATTCCGGAAAGCCGAATGTCGGTGCGCAGCTGCACCGGCCATATTGCCACCAATGTCACCCGGCAGTTCAATATCGAAGCGGATCGGATGTTATATATCGAATACTATCCCGAAACGACCTATGGCGAACATAACAAACATATCATTGCTGAAAAATATGACGTGGTGGATTTCACCTGGCATGAAGGCCGGGCCATCGAGCCCAAATGGCGGACACTCAAACCGCCGCTGCTGGATGTGATAAAGGAAATTGTGGAAGCGCATACTTGAGAATCTCGTAAAAAGTCAGAAAAGCAACCTTTTTACGA
>CBDUUO010000763.1:0-1784 GCA_965370395.1 uncultured bacterium | reverse complement strand
GTGATGATCCCCTGAATTTTATCCGACAGCTGGATCAGGTTGAACGGTTTTTGAATAAATCCATCGCAGCCGCGCTCTAAAATTGTGGAGGCCTGTCCATTGATGCTGTAACCGCTTGAAAGCAGCACCTTAATATCGGGATTAATCCTTTTGAGCCGATCAAAGGTTTCGCCGCCGCCCATACCGGGCATAATCATGTCCATAATGACCAGATCAATTTTGGCGGCATTTTGCTCGTACAGTTCGATTGCTTCCTGTCCGCTGCGGGCCGACAGGACGTCGTAGCCCAGCTCCTGCAAAAGCTCTTCCCCGACTCCAATAATCATTTCCTCATCATCGATCAGCAAAATGGTCCCGGTCCCCATCGCGACAGTCGGGGCGGTCTTTTCGATTTCTTTTTGAATCCTTTTGCGCGATGCCGGCAAATAAATGGTAAACGTGGTCCCCTGATCGGTTTCACTATAAACGTTTATGTAGCCGCCGTGACTTTTAATAACACCATAAACCGAAGCCAGCCCCAGTCCGGTACCCCGGCCCATTTCTTTGGTGGTGAAAAAGGGTTCAAAAATCCGTTCCTGGGTCTCTTTGTCAATGCCGACTCCCGTGTCGGTTACGGTGATCTTGATGTGATCTCCGGCTTCGACCTTATAAGGTTTGTTGTTTACAAAATCCGCATCCAGGATAACATTTTCAGTTTTAAGATACAGATCGCCGCCTTGCAGCATGGCCTGCCATGCGTTTACGTAAAGGTTTAAAAGCGCCTGTTCGATCTGCCCGCGATCAACTTCAACGGTCCATGGGTCCGGCACCAGGTCCATCTGAATCCGGATTTCCTTCTTGGTGCGTCCGAACATGGTGGCGGATTTGTCGATAACATCATTCATATCCGTGGCAATCGCGTGATATTTGCCTCTGCGGGCAAAACCCAGCAGCTGCCGGGTCAACTCCGTGCCGTTTTCCACATAAGTTTCAATATTCTTTATCTTTTCATAACCGGGATGCCCCGGGTCGGTTTTTAATGCCATCAAAGAGGCATTTCCCTGTATCCCCATGAGAATGTTGTTGAAATCATGAGCAATACCCCCGGCCAGGGTGCCGATGGATTCCATTTTCTGGGCCTGCTGAACCTGAATTTCCAGCTTTCTTTTCTCCGCCTCGGCCTCTTTTCTTTCGGATACATCCCTCAAAACTCCCCGGAATCCGATGGGTGCGCCGCTCGAATTTCGCAGCAAAGATGCCGTCAGCTCCAGAGCGATGCTATCGCCTGTTTTCCCGATGGCATCATAGTCGGTTACCCGAATGGGTTCCCCTGTTTTTTGGACCTGGGCATAAATTTGATCCATTTTGCGAATCGTGGCCGGGGATGAAAAGGTGCGGGTATTTTTGCCCGACAGGTCGTTTCGGGAATATCCCAGTATTTTACAGAGGGGATCATTGAAAAAGGTCAGGTTTCGGTCGAGATCAATTTCAAAATAGCCCTCTTCAACGCCTTCAACAATGGTACGGTATTTCTCTTCGCTTTCCTGCAGCGCTTTATCTGCCAGGCGACGTTTGTTAAACATATAATTGTAGTGCGATGTAAAAATGGCAAAAAGGCATAACACCAGCAAGCGGGTGAAAATTTCAAACCGGCTCGGCCCCAGCAGATGTTGAATAAAATTGGCCTCAGGTTTCAAAAAGAAATACATAAAGGATTCGCAAACCCAATAAAATGCGGCCAGCGCGATTCCGGTAACCACAATCGAATCGAAAAAGGCGGTATGTTTTTTAAAGCTAAATTTCAT
>CBDUUO010000762.1:0-1787 GCA_965370395.1 uncultured bacterium | reverse complement strand
CCAATACAATTTTTTTGCCACAAAATGCACAAAAATAACAACTAAGATACTAATACCCATTACCTATTAACCTATATGCAAGTGCATCTTGATGTCTCTGGGATTTAAACGCTATGCCCCATGCGCCATGCGCTATGCCTTTTTAGCGGTTCGCTTTGCGTATCCCCAACTGATCCAACGCAATAATCCATTTGCAGATATTGGAAGATCCTTCTACCATGGTGTAGGTCGGGGCATCACGGAAAAAGCGCGCCACGGAATATTCGGTGGAATAACCATAAGCGCCCAGAATGCGCATGGCATAATTGGCGCATTTGGTCACCACTTCACCCGCAAAATATTTTGCCTGGGCCACATCCAGACCGTTGTTTAATCTTCCCTGATCCTTTGCCCAGCCGGCCTTGTAAACCAGAAGTCGGGCGGCTTCAATTTCAGTTGACATCTGGGCAATGAGATCCTGGTTCATCTGAAATTCGCCGATCGCTTTGCCGAACTGTTTGCGCTCGGTTGCATATTTGATCGCTTCATCCAAACAGGCCTGGGCCACACCCACGGCCCCGGCGGCAGCCGAAAGCCTCGTTTGATTCAAGGATTCAAAAAGAATTTTAGCACCATCACCGGGATTGCCGAGAATGTTTTCCTTCGGCACTTTGGTATCGGTCAGATAGATTTCTCCTGTGGGTGAGGACCGCGATCCCATCTTGTCCAGAACGGTGGTACGGACGTCGTTGAAATTTTTAAGCTCTACGACGAATGCCGACATCCCCTTTGAGCCTGCATCTCGATCCGTATAGGCATAATAAATGATTGCATCTCCAATATGAGCATTGGAAATCCAGGTCTTGGATCCGTTTAAAAGCCAGTGATCGCCTTTGTCTTCAGCCCGGGATTTCATGGCCATCACATCAGAGCCCGCATCGGGTTCGGTCATGGCAAATGCGCCCATATATTCGGCGCTGACCAGTTTGGGAATATATTTTTGCTTCAATTCCTCGCTGCCATATTTTTCGATGGTGTAGGCACATCCAAGGGTCTGCATATTGATCTGGACCCTGAGTGAGCTTGATGCCCGCGCAATTTCTTCGGTGATAATCATGGCTGCCAGCCAGCCCATCTCGGATCCACCGTATGCCTCGGAAATAACCGTGCCGAACAAACCGAGCTCGCCCATCGGCTTAACGGCTTCCTCGTACGGGAAATAATGCTTTTCATCCCATTCGTCGGCAAAGGGCGCAATTTTCTCTTCTGCAAAATCGCGCACCGTATTTCTCAGAATTTCAAGTTCTTCCGGCAAACTAAATTCCATTTTTCCCTCCTAACCCGGACAAGCCGGAACCAAAAATGATTAATCACGAAAACACGAAATTTTAAAAGCACGAAATTTTTCTTTTCTTTCGTGTTTTCTTCCTTTCGTGCTTTCGTGATAAAAAAGTTTTTTCATAAAATGCAAAGAGTTCACAACTAAGATTCTAAGACTGATTTTATTTTGGCAAAATGATAATTTCGTATACAGTATACGCTTTTTGTATAAAGGATGAAATATAGAGGAAGGTGCCTGGAGTGTCAAGAAAGAAAGCGTTGGGGATTGAAGATTGAAAATTGTTTCACCTGCGGACAATCTTTAATCATGAAGGGGATCTTTCTTTGTTCAATACACACTCGTAAAAAGTTCGCTTTTCTGACTTTTTACGAGACCATCAATGGTCAATCAAGCTAGCCGCCCAGGTAGGCTTCCTTGACCTTGGGATCAACCCGGAGATCGGAAGCCAAACCTTCGAGCACGATTT
>CBDUUO010000761.1:0-1789 GCA_965370395.1 uncultured bacterium | reverse complement strand
TATTGACTTTTTGGGGGCTCTGCCTTAGATAAACAGCCAGATATCGGGAGTTTCCAGTTAGTTATGGCGGCGGGCGGTCTATTTTCAATAAAATCCGCCGCCGAAATCTTCTAATATGATGTTTGCATGATAATAAAACCCGACGGTTTTAAAAATTCAAATATTGAAAAAAAGATACTCCGAACGGTCGAACATACCATTGGCACCCGCCGCATGGTTCAAGCCGGAGACACCGTTCTGGTTGCCGTATCCGGTGGTCCCGATTCGGTAGCGCTGGTCCATATTCTGCTGGCGTTGGCTCCAAAGTTTTCCTTTCAAGTTGCCATGGCTCACTTGAATCATTGCCTCCGTCAAAACGAATCCGCACGCGATGAAGCATTTGTGGTTTCTCTATCCGAGCAGCTTGAACTGCCCGTACATGTTGAAAGGCAAGACGTGCGCCGCTATCAAAAAAGGCACCACCTTTCCCTTGAAGAAGCGGCCAGACAGGTGCGCTACCGTTTCTACCATGCCATTGCCTCCAAATTCGGATATGAAAAAATTGCGCTTGGACATCATTCGGATGACAACGCCGAACTGATATTGATGAATATGTTGCGCGGAAGTGGTCCATTGGGTCTGTCCGGGATACCGCCGGTGCGCGATGATAAGATTGTAAGGCCTCTGATCAATATTAAACGCACTGCAATTATGGATTTTATCGCTGTGAAAGAACTGGACTATGTCGTGGATTCCTCAAACAGAGATTCACAGTACCTGCGCAATAAGATTCGTAACCGGCTGATTCCGGAACTGAAGGCAGAATATAATCCGAAACTCATCGATTCACTCAACCGGCTGGCTTCTATCATAGACGCTGAAGAGGGGTGGATTGAAAACCTAATCCAGCCGATTTTTGAAAAGGTGATTGTCTTTGAAAAACAGGACAGGCTCGGGATTGACATTTCAGAACTGAACCAACAGGCGATCGCCGTCAGAAGACGCTTGATCCGTAAGGCCGTTTTAAGGGTGAAGGGCAATTTGCGGCGAATGGCATTTGTCCACGTTGAAGCCGCAGTGAAATTGGCTCAAAAAGGGCCGGATTCAGGCGTGCTGGATCTTCCCGACCGCATCCGAATTTCCAGGGAAAATGATGTTCTCATTATGTCCAGAGAAGAGCGAAGTCTCAGGCATCTCGCCCCAGACCCTCTTTTATCCTTAACACCTGATTACGAGTACCGGCTTTCCAAACCCGGAGAGATTTTTATAAAAGAGGCTGCCTTGCAGATTCGCTTCAGTGAAATCCCTCAGGGGCACACATCTGATTGGCACCCATCTGGACATGGAACCCGCGCCGCTTTTTTTGATATGGATAAGATCCGTTTTCCGCTGGTTATCCGGAATTTTCGCCTCGGAGATCGATTCTCGCCATTGGGCATGATCGGCAGGCAGAAATTAAAGAAATTTTTTATCGATCACAAAGTATCAAGAACCGAACGGACGAAATGTCCGATCGTACTGAGCCGGAATGAAATTATCTGGGTTGTGGGACACCGGCTGGATAACGCGGTAAAAATTGGCCCGCAAACACGCAGGATACTTAAAGCTGAACTTTCGCTTGCCTAAAGCGCGATGATGATTAGTTTCACGTATAGTCTTAGTGGGTGAGGTCGTTTGCAGTCCCGCTGCGCATTTGATACTTGATATTTAAGTTAAGATACAGGATACTAAGGATTGACTATTTTCGATTGAATATTGACAGACTCGTAAAAAGTCTTCCAAGCTGTCATTGCGAGCGCAGCGAAGCAAT
>CBDUUO010000760.1:0-1790 GCA_965370395.1 uncultured bacterium | reverse complement strand
TATTTTAGACGTTATTAATAATCCAAAAAAGGCTCAAAAAACTGCCTGTATCGGAACGTTATTATGACAAACGCTCTAATCGACATTGGAATTGGGGTGAAGCGTTAAATCCAATGCTGCTTTTAAGTCCAGAGCTCCACTGTACAATGCCTTACCGATGATAACGCCGACCACCCCTGCCTCTTGAAGCGGCAACAAATTCTTCACATCCTGAATTGATGAAACCCCGCCGGAAGCCACCACCGGGATCGACACGGCTTCGGCCAAACGCCGGGTCGCCTCCAGATTCGGACCGGTCTGCATGCCATCCCGCTGAATGTCGGTAAAATTTATGGCGGCAACGCCACAGTCTTCGAACTCCCGGGTGAGGTCAATCGCATCAACCCGGGTGGTCTTAGTCCATCCATCAATCGCCACTTTTCCATTGCGCGCATCGATGCCCACCACGATCTGTTGCGGATAGGTTTTACAGACCTTTTTGACAAACGCCGGCTTTTTGATGGCTTCAGTGCCGATAATAACGCGTTTGACGCCCATCTCCAGGTATTGGTGCACGGTTTCTTCGTTGCGAATCCCGCCTCCCAGTTGAATCGGCACATTTACCGCTTGCAATATTTTCCGGATGGATTTCATATTTTGCGGACTTTTCGCAAACGCCCCATCCAGGTCGATGACATGAACCAGCCAGGCGCCGAGCCGGGCCCATTTTGAGGCCATGGCTGCCGGATCATCCGAATAGACGGTTTCGTCGTCCATGCGGCCCTGAAGCAGCCGGACACATTTTCCATTTTTGATATCAACAGCCGGAATGATAAGCATCGCGTAAATAAACTTTATAAATCAATAAGTTAGTGACTTCGCCCCAATTGGAATGGTGGAATGATGGAAGGCTGGAATATTGGGTAATTGGTAAAATTTGGCTCGACGATAAAGATTAAAAATGGACAATTTCCTTTGAAAACCCATTATTCCATCGTTCCACTCTTCCATTATTCCACTGATGAGGCAAAAAATCCTGTATTTTCATTTGGTTGTAGAAATTCGAAGACGTTTAAATGGCGAAAATCTACAACGTGCCTTTAGAGGAACGAACATCCTTGATCCGTTTATCAACGGCAGCGGCCTGGTCTAAAGCTCTGCCAAGCGCCTTGAACATGGATTCAATGATATGATGTTCATTGTCACCGTAGGAAACATTAATATGAAGGTTTAAACCGCCGCGACTTGCAAAAGCCCTGAAAAACTCCTTTGCCAAAGAGAGGTTAAAACCCGATCCTGAAGGTGTTAATGCGGGGACCTGGTAGGCCAAAAAAGGGCGTTTCGACAAATCGACGGTAACGGCAGTCAGGGCGTCATCCATCGGGGTTACGGCATGGCCGAATCGTTTAATGCCTTTGCGGTTTCCAAGGGCTTGATCTAAAGCCTCGCCCAGCACAAGACCCACATCTTCAACCGTATGATGAAAATCAATCTCCAGGTCACCTTTGGCCTTTACGCCCAGATCAAAAAAGCCGTGGACGGCAAGCAGAATCAGCATATGATCAAAAAAGGGGATACCAGTTGATATTTCAGACTGGCCGCTACCGTTTAACTTCAGGCTGACACGAATTGCCGTCTCTTTGGTTTTGCGCTCAACTTCGGCTGTTTGTTCCATCATTTTTAACCCTCAGTATCTTAGTTGTTATTTTTGTGCATCTTGTGGCAAAAAAATTGTAGTAGAATATTTTCACTGTCTTGTAAAGATTGAATATTTTCGATTGAATATTGAATATTTAAGGAACCCCTATCAA
>CBDUUO010000759.1:0-1795 GCA_965370395.1 uncultured bacterium | reverse complement strand
ATTTTCCCGCTGCCCGAACCGACGCTGAAAATGGTAAAGTTCTGAGTTGAAAAAAATGGGTAACTGATTAAATATAATAAGGGCAGTTTTGATAATGGGTTTGATCATATTTAGGGTAAGGAACCGTTATGCATATTCACACGTTGCAAAAATGGAAACACAGCCATCGTTATAATATTGAAGACGGGCACAGTGAACGCAACACCCGCCGGGTGATTGTACTGACCCTGTCCATGATGATTATTGAAATAACGGCCGGTTATCTATTCGGATCGATGGCTCTGCTGGCCGATGGCTGGCACATGGGAACCCACGCCGTGGCGCTGGGTATAACCGCCTTTGCTTACTATTATGCGCGAAGGCACTCGGATAATCCCAATTACAGCTTTGGGACCGGCAAAGTCGGTGTACTGGGAGGTTTTACCAGCGCGGTGGTCCTGGGGGTGATCGCATTGCTCATCGGCGTAGAGTCCATCCAGCGGCTGATTTCGCCCCAGGCCATTCGCTTCAACGAAGCCATTGCGGTGGCCTTTGTCGGCCTGGTGGTCAATGTGATCAGTGCCTTTTTACTGCAGGAACGACATCATCACGGCCATGGGCATGACCACGGTCAAATCAAGAAATTTCGCGACCACAACTTAAGAGCCGCCTATTTTCATGTGCTGGCCGATGCGCTCACCTCAGTGCTGGCAATCATCGCTTTGTTTACCGGCAAGGCCTTTGGCTGGATCTGGATGGACCCCATTATGGGCATTGTCGGCGCCTTGATCATTAGCCGCTGGTCCTACGGGTTGCTGGTAGATACCGGCAAGGTGTTGTTGGACCGCGATGTCAATCAGGAGGCCGTCGAAGAAATCCGCGCAATCATCGAAGCGGACTCGGACAACCGGGTTGCGGATCTGCACGTATGGCGGGTGGGTTCCCATCACCTCTCGGCCATCGTTTCCATCGTCACCCATTACCCCAGGTCGCCCGACCATTACAAAAAGCTGCTGACGGATTATGACGAAATTGTCCATGTCACCGTCGAGGTCAATCCCTGTGATACTGAACCCTGTATCGCTCAACCGGAGCCGGTTCATTAAATATTATCGGCTGTGGGGAAAAAAGTTATTTTTTATTTCGGTATGTCAAACTTACCCAAACATTATCATTTGATAATGATTGGTTTCTAATTGTCGGCTCAAATATTGAGTAACCCTGAAAAGGGCCACGTTGGAAACCTATTAATTTTCCATTTAATTTCAGAGTCTTAACCACTTTTCCCTGGGAAAAATTCCATTAATTTTGTAAAAAATTTGACAAATACTCAAAGCCGAATTAGTTTAACATTAAACTATTTAATATTGAGCTATTTATGAGAGAGGGATATCGGGGAAACAAAGAGGAGTCCCGGGCATTAAGGACATATGTAAAGCTTATGAGAGCGGCAGAATCGATGACAGCCCGCATACATCGGCACCTGTCTTCGACCGGCCTGACCATCAGCCAGTTTGCTGTGCTTGAGGCGCTTTATCATTTGGGGCCCCTGTCCCAGAGGGAAATCGGGCAAAAAATCCTTAGAAGCAGCGGAAATATTACGATGGTGATCGACAACCTCGAAAAAAACGGACGGGTAAGGCGTGAGCGCCATGAAGCTGACCGCAGGTTTTTTATCGTTCATCTGACCGCTAAAGGATACCACCTCATCAACAAAATATTCCCCCCCCATGCCGCCGTGATCGCAAAAGATTTGGGAGTACTGACGGCGGCTGAACAGGATGCTTTGGGGCGTTTGTGCAAAAAACTGGGACTC
>CBDUUO010000758.1:0-1810 GCA_965370395.1 uncultured bacterium | reverse complement strand
TCGACCGCCAGCGGCCCTATCTTCTGACCGGGAAGGTGGAAGAAGACTGGGGAGCCATTACCCTGACAGTGGACAAGGTGGAAAAGATAAAGCGGTAAAGGATCTTTTATGGCTTCGATTTACCTTTAGGGCTCGGTTGCGTCCTTGGGTGCGGTCGTCTCGTGATGGCTGCTGGAGATGTCAGGGGCTTGCGTTTGTTTCTCAGCCAGTGATCCTGTCTCCGGATGGCCGCTTTTGTTACCGGAAGGGTTGGTGTACATATCATTGAGTTTCTGAATGTAGCTGCTGGTGTCTTCCAAAACTTTCGCCAGGCGGCGCTGAGTTCGCCGACCCCAACCCGCTGGTTTACGCTTCAACAAACAACGATACCAGCGGCTATTCTTTTTAAAGGCGCGGGCATAGTTCGCTCGCAAATCAGGGTCCTTAACTTCCGCTAACAAATTGCGCGATACATAATTTGCAGTTACCCTGCGAATCGACAAGTGAACATAGCCGAAGAGCAGCACCAGCAACGCTAACAGGCCAAGCTTACTGTAATTACCGCCCGGCAAATTGTCTAGAAATGATAGCTTGAGGGTCATCCCGTTCCAGTATCCACCCCAGATGGTGGCAACGAAAAAAGCGGCCAACACTGCCCCTAAGATGATTCCGTCCAGCCAGACGATCTTGCTCCGCCAGCGAGAAATAAACTGCCGGATTCGGGGTATAATGTCGTTCTCAAGCATTTGGGCGGTTTCTTCCAGCATGCCCACAATTCGATAAGCCCTTTCCTCCCCGACCCGTTCGATACGATTGAAAATCTGATCTATATTTGAATCGCGCTTATTCTCGAAACGAACCCGAACGCTCTCATCTTTAATGGGTATGGCAACTTCCGGAACATAGATGGCGTAGCAACACCCGGCCGTCAGTCCGTATTGGGCGAGTGCCCGCTGCCAGGATGCAAAAACTTCCTCGGTATTATCCTCAAACGCCGTGTTGTCGATTTGGTTGAGGATAAATAAAAATTTATTTGAGTCTCGCCGGTTTTTGGTACGGTTAACCAGATTCTCAAGCGTGTCATGCATGGAGCCGGATTCAGGGTGGCGGGCATCGAAAAACACCAGGACCAAATCGGATAAGTCGATAATGTGATCGGTAATTCGCAGGGTGGAAGTCCGTTGAGCGTCAGCATCAAAGCCGGGTGAATCGATAATGATCTTGCCGCGTAAGCGCTCGTTGGGGCAGGTTTTGAGTTGGAGGTAAGAATCGATCCGCTGCCCTTCTCCTTCGGCCACCTCTTCGATGGCTTGACTTATTTTGTAAAAAGGAAAACGAGGATCCGCATCCAATGCCAGGCCCGGCAGCACCCTTACTTTGTCATCATCCGTATAAGAAATAACCGTAAACTTGTCATCAACCGCCTGGTTGCCGGTGGCCTGCAAGCGGTATTGAAGGTAATGGTTGATAAAAGTGGATTTGCCGGATGAATAAATTCCCAATATGGATATCAGGGGCCACCAGGACGTACGCGTCGCATGAGATTGCCCGTTATGAAAAAATCCGAGCCGCCGGCTGATATAATCAAGTTCTTGAAAACTATCCACCACTTGAGAGAGGACCGGATTTTCCTGTTTTAGGCGCTCTTTGAGATTTGTTAAACGTTGGCTGATTTGGCTATCCTTGCGCATGTCTTATACTCCTATTGTTGTCTGACCCCGCGGTTACAATAAGAACCATCTCCTCCACTGATTACCGTTTAAATTTGCACTTTGGAAATTAGCCCCCTACTTTTAATAGTATCAAACTTTAAGGTTTAATTCAATTTTCG
>CBDUUO010000757.1:0-1814 GCA_965370395.1 uncultured bacterium | reverse complement strand
TTAGACCATCCCTTTGAACGCAAAAAAGGTGAGAGACAGTATTCCGGCGGTAACCAGGGCAATGGAGGTGTCCTGAAGCGGTCTGGGCACCCGGGCGATAAGAATGCGTTCCCGCACGCCGGCAAAAAGAATGAGTGCCAAAGCGAATCCGACGGCATAACTGAACGATGCAACAAGTGCTTGCATGAAGTTATACTCTTCATTGACAAGAATAAGACAGACGCCCATTACCGCACAGTTGGTTGTAATCAGAGGCAGGAAAATGCCGAGTCCGCCATACAGGGCGGGGATGCTCTTTTTAAGAAACATCTCCACAAACTGCACAAGGGAGGCAATAACCAGGATGAAGGCCACGGTGCGCAAATATTCAAGGCCCAGCTTCTGCAGAAAGTAGGTGTTTGTGATCCAGGTGATAATACCTGCCAACACCATTACAAATATGACCGCCATTCCCATTCCAACGGCGGTTTCCATTTTTTTGGAGGTTCCTAAAAACGGACAGTTGCCCAAGTACTGGGCCAGAAGGATATTGTTTATGAAAATGCTGCTGATTGCAAGTACGACTAAATCACCCATAAGTGACTCCTATCTTTTCCCCACCAGATTCATCAAGCATAGCATCAATCCCAGGGCGACAAATGCACCGGGGGCTTCCACCATGAATGAAAACGGCTGAAACGATGGTCCCATAATTTGAATGGGTTTTTCCCAAAACGTTAAGACACCGGTACCCAGCAGTTCGCGGACCGCGGCCAATGCCATTAACGATAGCGTAAAGCCAATTCCAAAACCCAGTCCGTCTAATAGCGAGCGGAAGATTCCGTTTTTAGAAGCAAATGCTTCAGCCCTTCCGAGGATAATGCAATTAACCACGATCAACGGAGTGAAAATACCCAGTTTTTTATACATCGGATACGTATAGGCTTGCATGAGCAGTTCGGCAATCGTGACAAAGGTGGCAATAATAACAATGTAGGATGCAATTCGAACTTTCGACGGTATCACTTTTCGTAAAGTTGCCACCAAAACATTGGAGCATACGAGGACAAAGGTTGTTGCAACACCCATTCCAATGCCGTTTTCAACCGCTTTGGTTACTGCCAATACCGGACAAAGGCCGAGCACCAGGCGAAATGGCGGTACTTCATCCCAGAGTCCCTTAACAAATTCCTGAGTCAGCGTCTTTGCCATTAATTTTATCCTATTTTTTGAAGTTTTTTAATTTTTCTTCAATTTGAGGTTTCAGCTTCTGGTAAATGCCACTGGCCTCTGTTGCTGCCAAACTGACGGCTCGCGAGGTCAAGGTGGCACCGCTGATTGCATTGATGGTACCGCCATCCTGGGTTACTTTAAATGGTTCTTCCAGGGAAAGGTCTTTGAACTGGGCTACAAAACTTGGATCTGTTTCAGCCTTTGCTCCCATTCCCGGCGTTTCAGCATGGGTGGTCACCCCAACGCCTACGACTTTATCTTCCTTAACATCGATGCCGACCATCACCCCGACAGCTCCTCCATATCCGCCTTTGCCAAACGTCTCTAAAGCAACAGCACGAGGCTCACCCTCAAAAACAGCCACAAAAAAGCTTCTTTTAATCTCGCCATCCATGATATCAAAACGATCCTTTATGGGATCATTAGAAGCTTCTTCGAAAATTTTCAAAAGGGCCGGACCTTTCACAAATTTAATCACCTGGTTTGCTATTTTGTCTTTGGTTCTTACATGGATAGCTGCCAGAAGGCTGCCGGAAAACGTAGCCAGCATAGTAAGCACCACTATCATTTTTACCATTTCACGCATTTTACATAACCTTTCC
>CBDUUO010000756.1:0-1817 GCA_965370395.1 uncultured bacterium | reverse complement strand
AACGTATCCAGCAATTCATAGAGTTTATCAACACTGTCAATATTGACGTGTTCATCGGCCGAATGCTGGCTCAGGTCGCCATTCGCGCCCCAGACAATGCCTTTGATGCCATGGGCGGATAAAAAGCGGGCGTCACTGGCGCCGTGTTCGAAACCGACTTCGGTTTCCTTTGCAATTTCCAGCAGCAGGTCCAGATAGGGGGAGTCACCGCCTTCAAATAGCGGTTCTTTTTTCTCCACCACCAGTTCGCCTTTAATTTCATTCTGGATGTTTTGGAAGACCGCTTCCATGTCGTCATTTTCCGTATAGCGGATATCGAATAAGGCCTCGGCATAATCCGGGACCTGGTTGGAGGCCTTACCGGCCTGAATCCGGCTGAAATTTAGTGTGCGATGCCAGTGACCCGGAGCCGAAAGCGCAAAATTTATCTTCAGCACCTGAAAATCGTTGATCAGGTTTTCAATGGCATTCTCTCCCAGCCACGGACGGGCGCCGTGGGCGGTTTTGCCTCTGGCAATCAGTTTCAGTTTGACAACGCCTTTTTCTTTTGTGACAATCTTTTGCAAACCGCCGCCGTCTAAAGCAATGCAAAACTCGGCTTTGATTTTTTCCAGCGCTTTGCGGGCGCCATTGACGCCGCCGATTTCCTCATCGGCGGTGATCAGCACGCCGAAAGGCAGAGCATTCTGATCCTTGCCTTTTTTGCGCAACTTTCGCAGATGTTCTTTTATCAAAACCAGGGATAGGGCAGCGGCATACTTGTCGTCAATGCTGCCGCGGCCATAAAGGGCATTATCTTTTACCCGCGGGTTAAACAGCTCATCGGGGCCGTCGACCACATCGATATGTGACATCAGCAGGATGGGTGCGACGTTGTTTTGCGGCATAACGATAATCGAAGGGATGTTGTCATGATTCAGCCGCTGATAATTGGCCCCGCATTTTTTTAAATAGGCCTCAATAAATGCGATACAGCGCTGGATTTCATCAGGTTGCGAATGCATCGTTTTAAAGCGAATGAGATCTTTTGTTAGCGTTATAATTTCTTCCATTTTATAAACTTTTTACAGAGCCGATGACGGCTTCCACTGCGGATTCGATGCTCATTCCGGCTGTATTTATTGTGAGATCATAATTTTCAGGATCGGATATATCGGCATTATAGGATTGTCTGATAAAAGCGCTACGCTTTGATTCTCTTCTGATCACGCGCTTCTTGGCTTTTTCGGAAGGCACTTTATAGGCGCGGGCCACATTTTGAATCCTTATTTCTAAAGGCGCCATAATGCGAACACTGAATCTTCCTTCAGGCGGGAGAATAAAATTGGCGCCCCGGCCAACAATTACCGCGTGCCCATGATTTGCAATCGTGCTGACAACCTTCAGCAGATGCTCCATGTAGATTCCGGGATAGAGATATTGGTTTTTGTAAAGGGAGGATATAAAATCCTCAATTCCGGAGAGCCGTTCATTTTCAAGCGTCTCGATAACCGTGGCCCGTATTTTGGCGCTTTTGGCGATGCCCTTGATAATATCCCTGTGAAAGTAATCAAAACCTAATCGGTCGGCGATCTCCTCGGCGACGAGGCTGCCGCCACTTCCCGGTTCCATGCTGACGGTGATAACCGGAATGCGGACTTCCGGTTTGCCTTCTTCCCCGGCAGGACCGCTTTCCCATTTTCTGATTTGCTGCTTGACAAACTCTGCGATTGAATTTTCTTTTGTTACCATTTTTAGATTACCTGCCTATCTGGAAAGTCCGAGTTGCCATTAGATAAACTCTCTGTGGGAGCGGCTTCCAGCCGCGAATTCAACTG
>CBDUUO010000755.1:0-1821 GCA_965370395.1 uncultured bacterium | reverse complement strand
GGAACCAGTAAGACCGTAGCGCCGACATTTGAAACCACAAGAGTGAAAAAGGAGGTCATAATGCCGACCGCGGCCAGAAGCACAATGGGAGAAGGCTGGCCGAGTAACCCCAGAACAGATCTGGCGATATAAGCGGCCGTTCCGGTGTTTTCAAAGGCCATCCCAAGGGGAATCAGCCCGGCAAGGAGAAAAACGGTCATCCAATCCACGGCGTAGTATGCTTCGTCTACCGAAAGCACACCGGTGATGATCATTCCCAGGGCACCCGACATCAGTGCCACCGACAGCTGAATTTTAAAGAATATAATCTGCGTTAGAGCAACCGCAAGCCAGACCACGGCCAGCTTGGCCTTTTCGGGACGCATGATTTCACCTTCCAGGGCCGTGGCAAATGTCAATGCTCGCGGGTGAGGCAGATTTCTTAAAATGTGAAATTTCTCCCAGGGGCCATGAAGCAGCAAGGTGTCGCCCATCCTTAACCGGATATGGGTTAGGCCGCTGTAAAAGATCTTGTTGCCTGTGAACAGCGCCACGGGATTCACACCGTATATCGCCTTAAAGTTGGCTTCATTCATGGTTTTGCCGATTAATTCCGACCTTGGCGAAACAACCGTCTCCGCCATTCCGGCGTTGGTCATCGCCAGGCTCTCTGCGAACACCTCCAGACCCTCTTTGATCTCCCACCCGTATTCTTCGACAAGTGTGCGAACCTTTTTTTCGCTGCCAACGATTACTATATCGTCGCCGGCTGAAAGTTTATCCATGCTGCGGGGTACAAAGCTTTTCTCCTTTTTAGACGTAAAACTTACGGCCACCACGGTAACGAGAAATTTTGTTCTGATGGCCAGTTCTCCCAGAGTCCTGGGGCCATTAAAATTGTCGGGGATATGCAGTTCAAATATATTTTCAAGCCCCTGATACTCTTCCATCAGCATGGCAGTGACACCTATATCGGCTTCGCCGCCGGCAGCCGGCAAAACAAATTTTCCGAAAAGTATAAAATACAAAATTGCACTTGAAAGCAGGCAGATCCCGATCGGTGTCTGAGTAAAAAGCCCGAAAGGCTCTAATTTTTCTCCGCCCAAGACCATTAAATCGTTTAATAAAATGGTGGGGCTGGCCCCTACCAGGGTTATGGTTCCGCCGATGATCGCACAAAAGCCCATGGGCATCAGGATGCGGGATACCGGCACCCCCATTCTTTTTGAAATTCGCTGGGCGGCCGGCAGAAACAGCGCCGCCGCCCCGATATTCTGCATCATACTGGAGATTAATCCCACTGTGCCTGATATCAGTGTAATCACTTTCTTTTCACTATCTCCTGCCAGCTTGACGATGGGACCGGCCACTTTGTTCATCACACCGGTCTTATCCAGTCCCGCGCCGATGATAATGACGGCAATGATAGAACAAACGGCATTACTGCTCAGGCCGACAAAAGCCTCTTTGGGCGATACAAGCCCAATCAACGGCAGTAAAACCATCATGAGGATCCCCACAACATCGACCCTTACCCACTCAAATATGAAAAGAATAATAACAAAAACAAGCACTATCATAGTCATAATCATTTCAGGTGTCATAGTTGAATACCCCTTTCTGTTTTCTGCGCCAGATACTTTAGTTTTTAATGATTTACGATTCTACAATAAAAAAGGGTCACTCCATCGGCAGCGGCTTAAAACCATATCTAACCTTTTTTGTTTATATGCCGTTAGGTTACTTCTCAATAAATTATTGAAATTATAATGTTCTCATTTATTTTTGTTCTCATTTCTGAACCGAAAACATAACCATAATGCAAAGCCGATAAGAGCCAGA
>CBDUUO010000754.1:0-1826 GCA_965370395.1 uncultured bacterium | reverse complement strand
TGAACCCTGAACCCCTGAACCTGATACCAGTATTCCGCATTCAATAAATCTCAGTCCTCTTCAATATAATGATTAGAGTCTAAATTCTACTTTTTTAAACATTTATTTAAAGGTATTGGTCAGCATCTTGAGCGTTCTCTCTTGCCGAGGTTATGCCACAGTGTTATAAATAAATAGCAATTCGTGTCTTTGCCGCAGTCTGAATGATAATTCCTATGGTCATTTCGAGTTTTGGTCATTTGAAATTTGAATTTGTTTCGGCCAATTTTATAAAACCAGGCGATATTCGAATTTCGAATTTAGGTCGAAAAACTTTTAGCGTTGACGAGCCTCTTCGAATCCTTCATGAAATAACTGAAAGAATTAAATAGGTGCCAGAATGGACCGTACAAAAATATTTAAACTCCTGAAATCCCAAAGTCCCATCGATCAGGTGCTGATAAAAGGATGGGTGCGCACCCGGCGCGATTCCAAAGGGTTTTCCTTCATCGAAGTCAACGACGGCTCCAGCCTGAAAAACATTCAGGTGGTGGCGGATGAACAACTGCCCAATTATGAAGACATCAAAAAGCTAACCACCGGCTCGGCGCTGGCCGTTGTCGGAAAACTGATCGAATCCAAAGGGGGCGGTCAGAAATGGGAGATCGTGGCAGACGGGGTGGACGTCATCCACCTGGCGCCGGAAGACTTTCCGTTGCAGAAAAAACGCCACACCGATGAATATTTAAGAACCATCGCCCACCTGCGACCCCGCACCAACAAATACGGTGCGGCCTTTCGTATCCGCTCCGAGATGGCCTACGGGGTTCACAAATTTTTCAGAGACCGAGGATTTCACTACCTGCATTCGCCGATTCTGACCGGCTTGGACTGTGAGGGTGCCGGGGAGCTGTTTCGGGTGACCACCCTGGACATGAACAATCCACCCAAAAAAGAAGGCAACGCCGATTACCAGCAGGATTTTTTCGGCAAGGAAGTCAATCTGACGGTTTCAGGGCAATTGTCGGCCGAGATGTTTGCGCTGGCCCTGGGCGATGTTTATACCTTCGGACCCACCTTCCGGGCGGAAAATTCAAATACCCGCCGCCATGCCGCCGAGTTCTGGATGGTGGAACCGGAGATGGCCTTCTGTGATCTGAACGGCAACATGGATCTGGGCGAAACGCTCATTCGCGAGCTGACCACCTATGCCATGGATGAGTGCTGCGATGATCTGGAGCTTTTTGCCAGATGGGTGGATAAGGCCCTGATGGCCACTCTGGAAAATATCGCCCAATCCGAATACATCCGTCTGCCATACCGCGAGGCAGTAAATATCTTAAGCCGGTCCGGCAAAAAATTTGAGTATCCAATCGGATTCGGCAAAGATCTGCAGACCGAACATGAGCGCTTTCTGACCGAAGAACACTTTAAAAAGCCGGTCATTGTCTATGATTATCCCAAAACCATCAAGCCTTTTTATATGCGGGTCAATGATGACGATGAAACGGTGGCGGCCATGGATGTGCTGGTGCCGGGCATCGGCGAGATCATCGGCGGCAGCCAGCGCGAAGAACGCCTGGAAGTGCTGGAAGCGCGCATGGACGAGATGAAATTGGACAAGGCCCCTTACTGGTGGTATCTGGATGTCCGCCGGTACGGCAGCGTGCCCCACAGCGGCTTCGGTCTGGGATTTGAACGCTTTTTGATGATGATCACCGGCATCAGCAACATCCGGGACGTGATCCCTTTTCCGAGAACGCCCAGCAGCATCGAATTTTAACCTGAAGCTATTTTTGAAATAGCCGACCTTAGTTCGCTTCGCTCACAATTGGAATAATGGAACA
>CBDUUO010000753.1:0-1832 GCA_965370395.1 uncultured bacterium | reverse complement strand
GATTCCGCATTATGTCATCTTTTTTCTGACACCCGAAACCTGACACCTGAAACCTTGCTGGTTCCTGACACCTGACACCATGGGCGGGGATAATAGCAGTTTTAGGTATGCTTTACCAGTCGGAAGGGGGCAATATTTTCCACGGATAGCTATCTTTTTTGACCCGGGCCCAGTAAAGGTTTCCTGAATTCCGCCAAGGATCCAGCACGATCCCTTTAAAGAAACGCTGTCCCCTGGCCGTTATCACAACACAGTTGTGTTCGCGCAGCTCACTGCCGCGATATGACACCCCCCAGTGGAGCTGAAAGCTTTTTAAGTCAAGCGCCTGAAGGCGTTTCATAAGATCTTCCGTCCAATGATAGCACAACCCGCGGTCTTTAATACCGAGTACCACCAACAGGTTGTGGGCCACCGCCGGACGAACGAGTTGATATTCTTCAACCAGAACCGCCGATTCCCGCACGGCTGTTGCAGCCAAAATCTGCGCTTCTGTTTTGTCAACCGTCGCGCTTAAGGCAGTCAGTTCCTGTTCAAGTTGTTTGATCTTATCCCGGTAGCTTTGAGCGTCTGACGGGTTGCCCGATGTTACCGCGTTAAGTGAACCGTTGCCGGGATAATAAACCTTTGATTGGGCACAGCCGATAAGGCCGATGAGCAGGCAAAACGCTGTGACGTATCTGAATGTGGATTTCATGTTTCAAATACGGATTTCTAAATCTGCAAGTTGCTTTAATATCAAAGATTCCCACCCGCGATTGGCCTGCGGATTTGCAGGACTTGGATGGGTAATTACACCTATTTTTACGTTACGGCTATCTATGGCAATCCGTGCGCGTTTTTCAGCGAACTTGCCGACGCCCACGACATAACGCGGTTTAAAGTATTCAATGGTGCGGCGAAGGGCATGATCGCATATTTCCTGCAGCGGCTTTCGTTCCACGGCCCGGATTTGGTCCGGTGTACGGTTTCGCCCGCTCTTTTCAATAAAAAGAAGGGGGCAGTAGTTCGCCACGAAAAAGCGCTTAAAAAATCGTTTCGGCGTTTGAAATGTTTTTTGTGCCCAACCCCACAGCCGTTTCCCACTGACCTCTCTTTTGGTACAGGAAAATCCCATCACCGGTCGTTTGGGGTGCATTTCGGCAGGGGTGCCGACAGGGGCTTTAATCTGCATCCAGTCTCTGACCGCATTGAGTTCACCAAAAGGAATACCGGTTTGGGCCATCCCCCATGGCCCGGGATTCATTCCTAAAAACACAACATCTTTGGGTGTGGACGCAAATTTTGCATGATATTGCCTCAGGGACTCCCGTGCGTATTCAAGCGGGTTATAAACATGGGTGACCGGTGGCCCGAATCGTAAGGGGCGCAGCTCATTAACCATATCGGCAATAATTGATTCAAGGCAATCCAGATCAGGGTTCATAGGGTTCACGGCTTTATTCTAAGTTTCAAAATATTTCGAAGCTGCCTGGCGGATTAAATCACTTTTAACTTCAGCGCATTATTTTTACGTTTTTCGCGGCAACCTTCGTTGGTTAAACAATAAGACGGTTGGTTATCAGGCCCGCAAAAAAAAGATCCTTCCATGCGCTCAAGATAACCATCCGTAACCAGGCCTTCCAAATCTTTTCTTTTTCCCAGATGGTTGCCCGGATAATATACCCCCCTTTTCATTTTAACTAAAATTTCTTCCTTCATCTGATTCCTCTTAGATGATTCAGCTTAAAGGTGTTCATTGCAAAAGAAAATTTCATATGAAACACCGCATTCCGATTTTAAAATTGATGAATTCGTAAAAAGTCTGCCAAGCTGTCATTGCGAGCGCAGCGAAG
>CBDUUO010000752.1:0-1835 GCA_965370395.1 uncultured bacterium | reverse complement strand
TCAATAAATATTGGAATGAACGTCGTCAGATCTTCGACAATACAAATATCCGCCACTTGAAATATTGCAGCGGCCGGGTCTTTATTGATGGCCACGATAAACTCGGAACCACGCATGCCGGTTACGTGCTGGATAGCTCCGGAAATTCCGCAGGCAATGTAAAGCTGCGGCGAAACGGTTGCTCCGGTCACGCCAACCTGGCGTCGGTATTCCAACCATCCGAGGTCACAAACGATTCGAGAGCCGGCGACGGCCGACTTCGTAAACAACGAGGCCAGTTGATGAACAAGGTCCAGATTATCCTTATCACCGATACCCTGACCGGCAGCCACAATTACTTTGGCTTCCGTGATACCCGCTGTATCCGAGTCAATCTGCTTTAGTCCTATCGATCGCGATTTTTGAGGCCTGGTCGATACCGCCTGTATGGCTACTGTGCCTGAAACCTGTCCGGTTTCCATATCGGATTTGAAAAATCCCACTTGAATGGTGGCGATTGATGTCTCAGATACCGGACGGACATGGGCGATTATTTTCCCACCGTAAAGCGGTCGGGCAAAACAAACACCTTGTTCGTCAATCAGAACATCTTCAACCCCGCTGATGCAGGCGGCGTCCAATTCCACAGCTAAAGCCGGCGCAAAGTCGAGTCCCTGGGATGTATGGGCAACACACACATAGGCCGGGTGAGCACCGGGAAGATGTTCTTTCAAAACGTTTTTGTACATTTCTCCATTGTAAACGGTCATCTCCGGGATCTCAAAGGCCATCACATAAAGGCTGCTCTTATCAGCAATTTCCCTTGCCAGATTTCCAATGTCAGCACCCAGGATGAACACCTTTATGGCCAGTAAATTTGCCTGTTGTAGCTTTTTGGCAAAGGTAATAAGTTCATATGTTACAGGCCTTACCCGGCCTGCAGCATGTTCTGCGATGACCACAATGCTATTTTCCATAATTCTGCTCTTTTATATTTGGGCAACAGCCCGTCAAGTTCTGATAACGAATATCAAATAACAATTCACGCCTAATTGAGCGTTTTTTCGGTGTTATCAGGTCAGCAATGCTTTTTCCTGAAGGATTCCGATAAGCTGAGTCGCCTTTTCCTTCTCGGTGCCCGTTAAAACCAAACCGTCGCGAGTTTTCTGAGGATAGACCAACTGAACAAAATTTTCGCAGGATGTGCGTTTCGCGAGGTCGCCGGTATGAATCTTTTGCAGCTCCTGTCTATTTGCCCGCAGCAGATTCGAAAGTGAAGAATAGCGCGGTGTGTTGATTCCGGATTGGATGGTCAGCACTGCCGGCAATTGCAGCTCTAAAAGGTCGCGGTTGCCCCCTTCGATTTCGCGTTCTACATAGATCGATTTTTTATCGGACGAAATTTTTTCACAGATTACGGCTGTTGCACAGGGCAGGGCGAGTCGGTTCGCAATCATCGGACCGACCTGGCCCTGCATATTGTCCTCGGACATGGCACCGGTGAGAATGAGGTCATAAGTTAGGTCCCGTGCATATTCGGCGATTAAGGAGGCAATCTCAAATGAACTCAGATAGCCGTCGGATTCCGTGACAATGTGAATCCCAGTATCCGCGCCCATGCCGATGCTCCGCTTAATAACATCCGTTGATCGGTCGGGCCCCACGCTGAGGGCGTCAATGCTGGTATCCGAAAATGCTTCTTTTATCAACACCGCTTCTTCAACTGCGAATTCATCCAATCGGTTCATCCTATACTCGGATATTTTATCCGCCAGAATCCAACCGGTGTTTTCATCTATCCGTATCAAACTATCCGATTCAGGAACCTGTTTAACGCATACGAGTATTCTCATGCG
>CBDUUO010000751.1:0-1848 GCA_965370395.1 uncultured bacterium | reverse complement strand
TTTACCGCCGTTGGCGGATTAAAGGGAAAAGTTTATGTCCCCGA
The DNA here is from genome assembly GCA_965370395.1 of uncultured bacterium. Taxonomy (GTDB): domain Bacteria; phylum Desulfobacterota; class Desulfobacteria; order Desulfobacterales; family JAHEIW01; genus JAHEIW01. Next base: position 1,804 of record CBDUUO010000751.1, on the reverse strand, counting down.
CCCGCCAAAAGAAGGGATCCGAAAACATTCCTGCAAAGACTGCTATTCATGTCAGCTATGTCGCGATGACCGCTGCAGGGTATGCCTCAGCCAAAAATTCTGCTACTATGAAAAATTAACGAAAAATGAATGAAAAATTTTCACAAAATACAAGCTGCGGTGAAAAACAGAATGGGCAGCCGATGGGGATAAATATCGCTCCCGGGCCAATAACCGGGACCCCTCAGCAGGATGAGGTGTGTTGCGGCTCTCCCCCGGAACCACAAAGCAGCCGGTTTGAAAAACCGGGATTTGCCCTGCTTGATTTCGTAGAGGAGTTCGTCCAGACGCCGGCCGGGCCGGTACCGCGCGTAAAAACAGCCCTTCAATGGCCGGACTATGCCGGTACGGTCAGAGCGCGGCTGGGAATTAACCGTGACCAATATAAAATTGCGCCGGGTCTGTATTGTGTAGGAGCGCCGGATTCCCGGGCACCGATTCTGGTCACCGCGAACTATAAACTGACATTTGACCATTTACGCAAGGAACTCACATCCATAAGCGCCTGGATCCTGGTTCTGGACACCCGTGGCATCAATGTGTGGTGCGCAGCCGGAAAAACCCTTTTTTCAACCGAAGAGGTGGTTCGCCGGATAAACCTCTCGGAAGTTAAAAAAGTGGTAACCCACAGCCGGTTGATTCTGCCGCAACTGGCGGCTACCGGAGTTGCCGCGCATGACGTCAAAAAACAAAGTGGCTTCAAAGTAATTTATGGACCGGTGCGGAGCAAAGATCTTCCGAAATTTTTAACCAACAGTTTTAAATCTGAACCATCCATGCGCACGGTCACTTTCAACACCATCGATCGGGTAATCCTGGTTCCGGTGGAACTGGCCCACTTGCCGAAGCCGTCGTTGTGGATTCTTCTGGCAACATTTCTGATCTCCGGAATCGGAATACATATTTTTTCCTTTTCAGCTGCATGGTTCAGGGGAACAATGCTGGCTGTCGCCTATGCTGCCGGAATCCTGGCCGGGGCGGTAGCCACACCGGTTCTTTTGCCCTGGATACCGGGACGATCCTTTGCGGTGAAAGGGGCGATAATCGGTGTTTTGAGCGCAGCCGGAATTGTAGCGCTGTTTCGAAGCGATTTGCAGATTTTGGGTGCTTTGGCGCTGATGCTTTGCACGACGGCCGTCAGTTCTTACCTGGCGATGAATTTTACCGGATCGACTCCTTTTACTTCGCCTTCGGGGGTCGAAAAAGAAATGCGCAAAGCCATACCGCTGCAAGCGGCGGCCCTGTTACTGGCGATGGTCGCCTGGGTCGCATCGGCCTTCGCGGGATAGTACCTTAGCTCTAAAATTGTTGTTTTTAGTGGCGAAAAAATTTTGGGGAACAATTTCTTTATCTTGAGCAATTGACTATTTTCGATTGAATATTGAAGGTATTCTGTCAATTTATATTAAAAAAGATAGAGCGAAGCGATTCCCCCAATAGTCAATCTTCAATAATCAATATTCAATTTGGTACCGGCTTGTCCGGGTTAGGATTTGCGAATGGAAACATTTAGATATCTTCCCGGTGTGACAACTTTGAGGCTGGACGAAAAGGCCTGCGTGGGTTGCGGCATGTGTGAAATCGTCTGCCCCCATGGAGTATTTTCACTTCACAACAAAAAAGCCCGGATTCATGATTTAGACGGGTGCATGGAGTGCGGTGCCTGCGCCAAAAACTGCCCCACCGAAGCGATCGCCGTGGCCCCGGGGGTGGGATGCGCCTCCTATATTATTCAGACCTGGATCAAAGGCAGGAACGCCGCCGC
>CBDUUO010000750.1:0-1861 GCA_965370395.1 uncultured bacterium | reverse complement strand
ACCAAAATCCTGAATCAGGCCTACCACATATTGGGTGATGCCGAACGGCGTAAAAACTACGATCGGATGCTTCGATTTACCCGGGGCAAGGATTTTGGTGAATTTATAAACGATGAAGCCATTCGCAATAAAATTAACAAAGCCTATCCGGCCTTAAAAAAGGTCCTTGAAAATGTTCGCGAGCTCTATGCGCTTTTCAAGGACTCGGTCAAGGGGGATTACAAACTCCATGCGGCGAATGTGGCCATGATCGGCGGCGGGTTGCTTTATTTCATCCTGCCTGCAGATCTGATCCCGGATTTCATACCCATTGTCGGGTACTTAGATGATCTGGCGGTCCTGACCACCATCATGAATTCTCTTAAAGGGGAAATAAACGCATACCGCAGCTGGAAAGAAACCGCAATTAAAGGCGATTTTAAAAAATCGTAAAATTTCTCATGCATTTGCGATTCGTAAATCCAACCCGGGTCATGACTTGTCTGCCTGCAGCACGAGCCAGTGACGGACTTTTGCCGCGCTGTCCTGAAACGGCGTCTGACCACCGTAGTTGCCGACTCCGCCGAAGTGGCTTCAGCTACGACCTTTAACTCTGTTCTTCCTAATTTTCAGTTCGACAAATATCATCGGTGCAAACGACTTTTAAGGTTTTGCCGGTGAAAAGCCGCATAAAAAGCAAGGTGACGCCGATCCCGCATAGCAGGGCCATAAATGTCGGTATCGCGTGCGGTGAAAAACCTGGAAGACTTTTAAGCATCAGGGTGTCATTGCCCCCGGGAATCAGCACGGCTCCGACGCCCATCAGTGTCCCGCCGATCAGGTGGCGCGGCCAGGCCTGAATACGTCTCCATCGCAGTCTCAAACTGCCGCGCTGCCAGGCGGACAAAAGCATTCCGCCAAACAGCGCCAGAAATAAAAGCAGATTGATGGTCACCGGTTGCTCAATGGGTAGCCACAGTGACTGTACCTGGCGTTTCAACGCGTTTGTGTATGTCCAGGCGTCATGAAGCGTATAAAGCACCCCCCCGCTGAATCCCAGTAATAAAGCCGCTGTTGACAGGCGATAACGCCTCGAAAAAAAGAGTTGAATCCAGCTGTCGCCTTTGGCACGGGAACGCCACAGACGAAATATTTCCCAGCATAAGAACAGCCACAATAATGCTAAAACCGTGATAACCAGCAGCTTTGGTGCCTTAAAAAGCAGCGGTGTCAGGGCCTGACCGGGTTCGATCATCGGAACCATGATGGACAGGCCCGCCACGCCCATACAGAAGCCAAAGAGGGTGGTCAACATCCAGAGATTGCCATTTGCCAGATGCCCGAGTGTTGAAAATGCACATCCTCCATTAGTCGCAGCACCGACGCCGAACAGAAAACCGCCGCCAATTGCCGCAACGGTTATCGCGTACCCCTGATTGGGTGCTGCCGAAGCCGGCAAAAACAGCAAAATGGGCAGCGAAACCGCCATTACCCACAGCACCGCTTTCAGCATCGTCGCCATCATGTAAGCCTTGCGGGAGCTAAAAATCTCTGCAACGGTTCTGACCGTGCAGAGGCTGGCGCGATGAACCGCAAAGCCCATCAGGGCCGCAAGCAACAACGAGAAAGTATAAATGAGTGCTGTCATCCGCTCTCCATTTTTATCCGGCTTTCAGCCGGTTCCATGTTCCATGGGACACAATTCTGACGCTAAATACGGTTACTGCGATTCAGGATGACTCATAAAATAGGCAACAAGTGATCAATCGGCAAGGAAAAAGCAAGAATGCTCCTCCTTTTTGAGCTTATCGTGCACCCGTTCGCTTGACAAACAGGATTTAGACCTCACTCTAAATTTCAGAAATTATAGGAGCGGATTGAA
>CBDUUO010000749.1:0-1866 GCA_965370395.1 uncultured bacterium | reverse complement strand
ATGATCTTCAGCAGAAAGCTCGTGCAATTTCTTGCGCTTCAATCTTTCCACCAATGTTTTAAATTCGTCCAGTTCTTCCGGGCCGATGGGACTCTGTTTGAAGAATATGGCATCCGGCGGGAGACTGCCGAGAATATCCACCGTTTGTCTGGCCAATTCAGCACCCAGACTGAGCAAGGGGCGGGTCAAGTCCGCCTGTTTCAAAAAGTTAAGAAAATACTGATTGTTACATAAATTGGCATCAATATAATCATTTTTATTGGGGGTCCCAAAAATCAAATTTTCGGCGACACTGGAGAAAAATAAATACTGATTTTCGTCGAAAAATTCCACGTAATCGGACAGTTCTTCTCCGAAATCCCGTTGAAAATTTTCGCGAATCCGTATAATAACGTCAACCAGCTCCTCGTTTTGGTCATGGGTCAATATGGTGTTCATGCCAAATCGCAATACATCCACAAATATTCCGGTCTGATGGAGCACCGCAATGATATCATCGAGGGAGGGCAGCCCGTCGCCGCCTTGACCGTTTCCATTGGCTTTGGCTCTGCAGGCGTAAAGCAGGTTTTCTTCAATGGTGCCGTCAAAGATAAACGGACTCTGGGCGACAAAGCCCATATTGTTAACCATGTCTTTTTTCGTCAGATCGGCAACTTCTTTATCTCCGATTAAAACGTGTCCGCTGGTATACTTATAGAGCTGGCCGATGCAAAGGGCCAGGGTGCTTTTACCGCTGCCGGAAAAACCGACCAGTGCCAGATGCTCTCCCGGATTCAGGGACAAATTGATGCCGTCAAGTAAGCGGATTCCGCTGTCGGTTACAAATGACAGGTCCTTAACGTCGACGCTGGCCTCCAGATCATAGGGCGCGCGATCGTCGGGCTCAATGGCATGCTCCGGTTCCACATCAAAAAATTCCATTGTGCGCTTATAGGTCACCGAGCCGTCCTGGTATACCTGATAAAATTCGATGAGTTCTTTCCAGGGGTCATAAAGTCTTTCCTGGGCCGATAAAAAGGCCACCAGCGCACCGAGTTCCAGCTGGCCTTTTATGGTCAGATAACCGCCGAGGATGAATACGATAAAAGGTCCCAGACTGACAAAAAAGCTATTGGATGTTTTGACGGCAAAGCGGTAAAGGCTCCATACGATTCTGATCTTCAACAAGTGATCCACCAGGCGGTCATATTTTTTGTTTTCGATATTGTAGGCGCCGTTGCCGTGGACCTCGTGAATGCCCGTAATGGACTCGGCGATGCGGCTGGACAATGTTCGGGCGGCATCGACCCGCTTTTTGTTGGCGCGGTTAACCCCTTTTTGAAGCACGGGGACCAGAAAAACGACGATGGGGTAAATGCTAAAGGACACCCCTGCCAGAAGGGGATTTAACCAGAACAGGTATACGGCAAAGGCCAGCAATGTCAACACATTGGACACCGGACCGGAAACCGCCATGCCGACGAAATTGCCCGGTGTTGCCAGCTCTCCAACGAGTGAATTGACCACCGAGCCCGGCTGCGTGTTTCTAAAAAAACCCAATGGCAGGGTCAGAATATGGTGGTACAGTTCCTTGCGCATTTTAGCGGTGGTTCGCTGGGTAATAAAGGTTTGAATCACATTGGTGAGGTATTTGAGCGCACTGAAAAACACAACCGAAGCCAGGTAAATGCCGCAATATCGAAATAACAAATCGATGTTTCTTAAATTGATGGCCTCGTTAATGATGCGTTTTTGCATTTCCAGCGGCAGAACCCTGGCAGCTACCATCACTGCAATGATCAACAAAAGCGAAAGCTGCAGTTTAACATTGTCGGCAAATACCCAGGAAAAAAGCGATCGTTTGACGACAGGTATATCAGCCTTTTT
>CBDUUO010000748.1:0-1869 GCA_965370395.1 uncultured bacterium | reverse complement strand
CGGCGGTCTGCCTTCATATGGACCGATAGTGATTGAGCTTTTTATTGTCTGTGGTGTTATCGCCGCCTTTTGGCTAGTTTATACCCAGGGGGAAAAGTTCTGTATTTAAAGAATGAGATGCCTCGCAGGGTGCAATGAGAAAGTCGAAAGTACTGTTTCTGGCATGTAGAAAGGAGGATAGATGAAAACAGGTCAAGAGCTCATCTTAGTTTTGATGGCATTGTTAGCTGCCGGGCTGGCTGGCTGCGGTCCCGGTTCCGGCGAGGTTAAAGTCGATATCGAAGAAATATTATCCAAACCGAAGACCTATGTCGGCTCCGAACAATGTCAATTCTGCCACCTGGAGCATTACGACTCCTGGAAGACGACGCTTCACAGCCGCACCATTCAAGACGTGACCCAAAATCAGGACGCTCTGATTGCGGAGATCGATCCCGAGGTCATCCTGACTGATCTTAAAAAACGGCAAAAAGATCTGAAGCTGCCGGCGGATCAGATTTATATCCCCAAACCCGAGGAAATAAAATACACCATCGGCATGCAGTGGAAGCAGGGCTTTCTGGTTGAAAAAAACGGAAAACTCTATGTCGCCCCTGTGCAATACGAAGCCAGGACCAACCAGTGGATTAATTATAATGAAGCCGACTGGGACAAGCGGCCCTGGGACAAATATTGCGGCGGGTGTCACGCCACGGGCGTCGATCTGGAAAAAGACACCTTCGTTGAACCGCGAGTCGGCTGCGAGGCCTGCCACGGCCCCGGTTCCCACCACGTGGCCTTGCCCGAAAAAGCAGTCTTCGACAAACGCTTGACCATCGTCAACCCCTCCCAGCTGCCGGCGGCCTTCCGAACCCAAATCTGCGGTTCCTGCCATAGCCGCGGCAAGTCGACCAAAGTTGAGGGCGCCAAATGGCCGGTGGGTTACCGGCCCGGCCGTGCCCTGGGACGGTATTTTGATACCAACAACTACGACCCCAAGGACATTAAAAGCACTTATGCCGAAGAGTTTGCCAAAGGGCACGGCCAGCAATATATCGAATGGCTGTACTCCACGCATTCCCAGGAAGGCGTTACCTGCACCTCCTGCCACTACGTCCATCAACTGGGCGTGGCCCCGACTCAATTCCAAACCAAAGGAGCCGGCTCCCAACAGTGCCTGATGTGTCACAAAGTGATCAACAACAACTTGTCTCATTCCATACATTCGTTTTCCAACTGCATCGGCTGCCACATGCCCCGCATTGCCAGAAGCGAAGAATCCGGTGACACGCATTCCCATGTGTTTGTGACCTTGTTGCCCAAAGACACGATGCAAAATCCACAGGTTCCCAACTCGTGCCAAACCTGTCACAAACACAAAGACACGGATCTGAAAACACTGCAAGAGCTTTACGATGGTATCGTTAAAAAGAGTCTGTTGCGGGTTCACCAAAATCCCCAGAGGTGGTAGATGGAAATGACTTCTTTGGGAAAGAAATGGTTTTTTAGAGATCATGCCATTGGTGCCTTGTTTTGCTGCAGACAGGATCATTGTCATAAAAATCCGGATCGGTTGTGGTGCGGCATCCGGCTTATGATTGGCCTTGTTTGGCTCGCACTGTTTTTGCCGGGTCCGGCCGGGTCCCAGACGCAGGCCACCTCGAAGATTATTCGATACCGTGAGCGTGAGGTAAGCTCCCGCTACTATGAAACTTACGAAGCCAAACCCCGCCCCTATCCCGTTTTTGTGAGAGGGGGTATTCCCCAAAGAAAAGCAATTACACTGTCACCGATTGCCGAGAAAGTTCGCCGCAGAAAATACCTGGCTGACTCGCACTGGGGTCTGAAGTTTTATGAACGCCTGACCTGCATTAAGTGTCATCCTCAACA
>CBDUUO010000747.1:0-1875 GCA_965370395.1 uncultured bacterium | reverse complement strand
AGTGTTTTGTTTCAGGGTCGTAACGGCGAATATTTAGCGTCAACAAATAGGTTTGTTGCTTGGTATCCACTTTATCAGTACTCCCTTTGAATCATGTCGAATTTCTCTTGATTTAAACCACCGGCCCCATAGATACTCATATCCACGGGCCTTTTTCCGAGCCTGACATCTCCGTAATCTGTCATGGTGACGAGACTATGGTAATTGAACTCATCTTTTCGTACAGGGTAATCATCCCGATAGTGGGCTCCTCTGGATTCCTTGCGGGCAAGTGCGGCCTTGGCAATAACCATGGCAATTGAAAGAAGATTGCCCAACTCCCAGCGGTGGAGGAGTTCCGGATTCATGGATAGGCTTTTACTAGATAAATATATTCGGCCGGCAACCCCCTTTAATTCTTTCAGGTTTTCGATGGCCTTTAAGATACCCTGTTCTGTCCTGAAAACCGAAAGATGTTCGGTCATGTTCCTTTTTAAGGCCGCTCGAATTTTTCCGATACTACCCGACCCCTGTGCGTTGAAATAGTCGTTAAAATGAGAAAAAGTGGAGGCTTCCGGAGTATCGGCGTCATCGGGTGAAGGACCAGCCAAGTGTTCCAGTATTCGATCTGCTGCAAATTTACCCATGGTGATGAGTTCTAATATGGAATTCGTGCCCAAGCGGTTAAATCCATGGAAGCTGGCTGCGGCGCATTCACCCACCGCATACAAACCAGGAATGACCTGACCTTCAGCGTTCTGAACTTCGCCGTATTCGTTCGTGGGTATCCCTCCCATGTGATAATGGTTGCTTGGTCGCACCGGGCAGAGGTCGGTCTTCGGGTCTACATTCACGTACCGTTTAAAGAAGGACGTCACCTCAGGGATCTGCTGCTTATGGACTGAATCCGGAAGATGTCGGAGGTCAATCCAGACATGCTCAATATTGTGATCATGGTTGTATACCCCGCTTCCCTTCCGGATTTCTGTTTCCATTGCCCGAGCCACGAGATCACGGGGGGCTAAATCCTTCATTTTCGGAGCATATTGTTCCATGAACGGTTCCAAATCTCTGTTTCGCAGAATGCCTCCTACCGACCTCAACGTTTCGCTGGCCAAAATGCCAGGGCCGACGATACCGGTGGGATGAAACTGAACAGCCTCAGGATCCATTACAGGTAGCCCTGCCTGCAGAATCAAGGCAAGACCGTCTCCGGTATTTTGCCGGCAGTTCGTCGTAATTTGAAATATCTGGCCACAGCCGCCAGTTGCCAAAACTATTGTCTTTGACAGAATACGAACAAACTCCCCCTGTTTAAGTTTGAATATTATTGCGCCAACACATCTACTTTGGTGAAACAACAATTCCGTTGCCAAGCACTGGTTAAAAAAGGTAATGCCTCGCTTGAGAGATTCTCCCCAAGCCGTATCCATTATTCCTTTTCCGGTGCGATCGGATTCAAAGACCGCACGATACGCCGAAGCCTCCCCGAAGTTGATCGTGTGTCCACCAAATGTCCTTTTGCTGAATCGCCCGTTTTGATCCCGGCTGAAATGCATACCCCGATTTTCAAGCCATATGATCTGTTCCCATGCGGACTCACAAATTTTCTTGATGATGTTCTGATCTGCGGTACAGTCGGAGCCTTTCCAAGTGTCGAACATGTGATAAATCGGTTTGTCCACCGGGTCCTCGGGGTCCACCGCTGCTAAGCCCCCCTGCGCGGTAGAAGTGTGGGATTTCTGGGGGTGAGCGACCTTAGTCAGCGCAATTATTTGGGTTTCAGGCTTTTTTTCGAGGATTTCAGCCGCACATCTCAGTCCTGCACCTCCTGCACCAATAATGAGTACGTCGCATATAACGGTTGCTGATAGTTTGAAAGATGTAGTCATTTTA
>CBDUUO010000746.1:0-1875 GCA_965370395.1 uncultured bacterium | reverse complement strand
TCTTTGCGCCAGTTTATTGCTTCGATGCTGTCTTACTATCCCGGGTGGATTCTATTCCTATATCGTATTCGTGCCATCCTCGTTAAACTGCTTGGCTTGTATAAGCATCCGGCGCCGGAAGCACTCCCCAAACTTGGTCCGGAAGACGTCTCGTTTGTGGTGGGTGAAGCGGTAACCTTTTTCACGGTGCGGCTGGCAAAAGAAAAACATTATTGGGTCGGCGAGACACCTGACGACAGGCATTTAAGCGCATATTTCGCAATCTTTGTCGAACGGCTGGACGATCATCGCAAGCGGTTTCATGTGGCAACGATTGTTCACTACAAACACTGGACCGGACCGGTGTATTTTAATTTGATTCGCCCATTTCATCATCTGGTTGTCGGCCGCATGGTCCGCGCCGGTGTGGCCGATAACTAATCAAATATACCAGATACCTGATTGCTGCAAAAGAGTTTCTTATCAGCGTAAGCGGTTAATATTTCAAACTTCGGCCTTGATTTTTATAACCACCAGCGTTAAATCGTCTTCCAGCCTGACATCTTTTTGAAAACGCCTCAGGGATTCCAGCACCGCATTTTGAATTTCATTGGCGGGGGCTGTGGCATTTTGGCGGACGATCCGATAAATCCGGTCCTTGCCAAACATTTTGCCATCCGGATTTCGAGCTTCCCAGATGCCGTCTGTAGCGATGATGATCACCTGTCCGGGAGTGAGCGCCCGATGCTTTTCTTTGAAATCAGCATCTTCAAAAACCCCCAGCGCTAAGTTATTGCCCCCGTTAAGGTCGCTAAAGGAATCGGTTGCTGGGTCATAAACCATTGCGGGTTCGTGCCCGGCACTTACCCAGCGGATTGAGTTGTTCGGCTTGTCAATTTCCGTATAAAAAAGGGTCATGAACCGGCCCGAGTCTTTGACGTCTGCTGCAAGCTGCCGGTTTACATCTGAAACCACCCGGTCGATTTTGCCAAAGGAAGAACACCGTTGTCGGATGAGCGCGCGAACGGTTGCCATAAGCAAGGCTGATGGGATGCCATGATCCGAGACATCACCCACGACAATGCCGATTTTTCCTTCCGCAGGATCGCCGACTTCCAGAAAATCGTAATAATCGCCCCCGGTTTCATCGCAATAGATGCTTTTCCCGGCAATATCCAAACCATCAACCTGCGGATTTGTTTTTGGTAAAAGATTCTGTTGAACTTCCATCGCCAGCGAAAGCGAATGACGAACCCGCCGATGCTCTTTATCCAGGGCTGCCATGGCCTGCTCTCTTGCGTGAACAAAATACCTGAGGAGAACAAAAACGATTGCCGAAACGCCACTGATGTTCATCACAAATGAAAAAACGACAAGGGTATTCGGAAGTGTGGCCTGTTGCCAGCTGCTGCCGCCGCTTTGAAGGCCTGAGATAACCATTAGCAGGGCATAGGCAATAAACCAGGGTATTGATCGGGTGGTACCGGCAAACATTAACGCACCGATTGGCGAAAGGATCGACCAGAGAACGACTGCACCGGAAGCGGTAAGGCCTCCGAGGCTCCACTGGACTAAAAAGGGTAGGATTAAAATGAGTGCCAGTTGGCTGTGACAGAAAAATTTATAATGCTTTGTTTTAAAAAAATACAGCAGGCTTGCCGCTGAAATGAAGGAATAGCTTAATGGAATACTGCCCGACACCTGGAGGCCGAGGAGTAAATATCCAAAGCCCCAGACGACTCCCGCAATGGTATAGATAACTGCCAAAAATATCAGGACGGCTTTGCGTAACCCTTGTTCTTCGGTGTCCGATGTCAGGCTGCCCGCTTTTGATAGGCGCTCGAGCCAGAATTCAATCAAGTTCTTTAATTTATTCAAACCGCTGATTAATTCTCC
>CBDUUO010000745.1:0-1878 GCA_965370395.1 uncultured bacterium | reverse complement strand
CAAATTTATACTACCCAACCCTGTTATGGCTATTTTTCAGGGCGGAGTAATTAAGCGTGGTTTATCAGTTTTTCGTTCACAGATTCCTTTGGCAATGACTAATTTTTTGCCTAGTTTTTTGCCGTCATTTAAAACCCGGGTATCCTGTTGGGATGCTGCTTTTTTCACCGAGGCGGTATGCGGATATTTGAACTTGAAGTATTTTTCCAGTTGCGGATCTCCCTTTTGAATGAGGGCAAAAATGTCTTTTTGCGCTTTTTTCCTCACGACATTTGACTCCAGTTTGTCGCGAAATCCTGCGATAATGCCCACCGCAAAATCGGTTTTGCGAAAACGGTTCAATCTTTTTTCCCGGTTGTATTTTCGCCATTGGGCATCAATGAATTGCCCGATGAAATCATGTACATATTCGGCCATTTTTAGGTTTTGCCCGGTGCCGCTGATTTCCAGGACCCGGCCCGTCTTGCCTTTTTCGATGACATAGGCGGACACCCAAATTCCCGAGACAAAATAATAATCCTGCAGCAAATTGGCCAGGTGGTAATCCTCGCGGGGATGGCGCAGGGCAGGGGAGCCGATAAAAATACTGAGAAATTGGCGCTTGTCTTCGTGGCGGTTGATCTCAATATTATGCCGGGCAATTAACTCGTGGGCTTTGGTCATGGCGGCATCGGCCTCAAAACGGTTTTTGCTTTCAGCCAGGGCCAGCAACTTTTTGATTCTCAGCATGCGCTTATCATAATGACGGGTATGATCCTGCAAGAGGCGGTCTTGAAGCGGTTGGTAATTGGCGGAAGCCGCCGGATAAATTCGAAGCAGTTCACAGGCCTGGTTGAAGGCCGGCCCGTGAGGTGTTTGCGCAGATGCGCCAAACAGCTGTTGAGCAATTTGATGCGCCGTTTCATGCAGCAAAACATCGCGAATCGAATCCCAGGGGTAGTTGAGCACCAGCTGCCGACTCAAAGAGAGTTGCCGTTTTTCCAGCGACCAGTTCCCCCATTGGGTTTTTAAATCTTTTATGGCAAAAAGCGGCCTTCGGATGCGCTGCCGTTTGACGGGCTCTAAGTTGAGCAGTGCGGCTTCCCATTCACAGGCCATCCCGTGCAGGATGCGACGTTCCAGCGCCTGTTGGGCCTGATTAATTTTCAATTTCCCGGAACCGTTTGACCTCAAACCTGACATAATTTTTCAGCGGCGCTTTCAAGGGTTTCGCTTTTTTTCGCAAAACAAAACCGTAACACTTTATGATCATCCTTTTGATGATAAAGCGCTGATGGCGGAATGGCGGCAACCCCGTGTTCGGCCGTTAGGCGTTTTGCGAATTCGAAATCCGGTTCGTTGGAAATATGCGAATAATCCAGCATTTGATAGTAGGTTCCTTTGCAGGAAAGGGGATTAAAGCGGGATTTGCCTGTCAGACTTAAAAACTGATCCCTTTTTTGCTGATAAAAATCAGGCAGATCCAGATACAGGTCTTTGTTTTGCATAAATTCGGCATAGGCCATCTGGATAGGGGTATTGGATGCAAATGTCAGGTATTGATGAATCTTTTGCAATTCGACTGAAAGCGGCTCGGGTGCCAGACAGTAGCCGATCTTCCAGCCGGTGGTGTGATAGGTTTTGCCAAATGAACAGATAACAAAGCTTCGTCGGGCCAGTTGCGGATGTCTGGACATACTTTCATGCTGCAGCCCATCGAAGATAATGTGCTCATACGCTTCATCGCTGACAATAAAGGTTTTGGTGTCTTTAACGATCTCCGAGAGATTTGAAATATCTTCCTTTGCCAGAACGGCGCCGGTGGGGTTATGCGGATAATTCAAAATGATGAGCTTTGTTCTGCTGTTGACGGCATTTTTGACCTCATTCCAATCAATA
>CBDUUO010000744.1:0-1880 GCA_965370395.1 uncultured bacterium | reverse complement strand
GCCGGATTAGAAATCTCACCAGTTATTCCCATTGTCCGGTTCTTTTCTATTTTTCCTAAAAACCTCTTCCGGCGTCATTGTCCAAAACGGGATACCGTCTTTTGTGAAGCGGACTTTGAGTTCAAAATAGTTTTCCTTTTTTATTTTTGAAGCCATAAAAACATCCTTGCCGTTAATATTCGCTCGAACTCCTTTTATATTAACTCTATCTCCTTTCTTGATTCCGATTTCATCCGGTCTGGCGAACCAGGTGGGGCAGATTTGAACTTCAATGATTTTGTCCTCATATTTAACATCCATCGCAACGCCCGGTGTCATCCCCGACATTGGTATAACTTCTTTGATTCTCACAACTTTTGCCTTAAACTTTTCAAATTTTACCACATCATAATGCTTGTTATAAGCATCTTCCAGCCCCCAACCTTTCATGTGGCGCTGTTCTCCGGCACTGACTCCGGTAATGCCGATGTTCAGAAACGCGAACAGGCCTACCACCAATCCAAATTTTCTGCTGACGCGATAAATCATGTTGCGTTCATCTCCAGCGCTGGCCCCGTTTAGGCTTATTATGACTGAGGTTAAAATTTGCAAGAGTTTTATCTTACGGTGTTCTTTGTCATTAGGCAAACCTTTCAACTCATAGTCCAAGAATTTAAGCAGCAACTGTATCGACAGCAGCAGGAGGTTTGAACCGTCTTAATCTCAAGGCATTGGAGACCACCGTAACAGAAGAAAGTGCCATAGCAGCCGCAGCGAAGATCGGGTTGAGTAAAATACCGAAAAACGGAAAAAGTACGCCGGCGGCTACAGGTATCAGGATGGTGTTGTATGCAAAAGCCCAAAACAGATTTTGCTTAATGTTGCGAATGGTGGCTTTACTCAAGGCGATGGCCGTCACGACACCCGTCAGATCCCCGCTGATCAGCGTGATGTCCGATGATTCCATGGCCACATCTGTACCTGTACCGATGGCAATACCCACGTCAGCCTGTGCCAGTGCCGGTGCATCATTGATGCCGTCGCCGACCATGGCCACCTTTTTGTTTTCGGCCTGGAGTTTTTTAATCTCGCTGGTCTTTCCTTCCGGCAATACTTCAGCCAGGGCTCGATCAATACCGATTTGTGCGGCGATGGCATCCGCGGTGCGCCGATTGTCTCCGGTCAACATAATCACTTCAAGACCTAAATGACGCAGAGCTGCGATGGCGGCCTTTGAGCTTTCTTTTAACGTATCCGCCACGGCAATGATGCCGGCAATTTTTCCATCAACCGCAACCCACATGGGGGTCTTGCCCTCACCGGACAATACCTCCGCCCGGTGTTCCAGATACGCCAGGCCGATGTTTCGATTGCGCATTAATTTGGTGTTTCCCAGCAACACCTCTTTCCCATCAATGGTGGCTTCGATGCCGTAGCCGGGGATCGCATTGAATTTCGTCGGATCTTTTAATTTTAGCTTTTCAGCGTCGGCCTTTTTGACGATAGATTCTCCAAGGGGGTGCTCCGAACTCTTTTCAGCCGACGCTGCCAGTCCCAAAATTTCTTCGGTTCCATAACCTTCGACTGTTAAGACATCGGTGACAGCCGGTTCGCCTCTTGTAATCGTACCGGTCTTGTCAAGAACGATCGCATTCAGTTTATGCGCGGTCTCAAGGGCTTCGCCACCCCGGATCAGAACACCGTGTTCGGCGCCTTTCCCGGTTCCGACCATTATGGACGTCGGCGTGGCCAGACCCAAGGCACACGGACAGGCAATAATCATAACCGCCACAAAATTAAGCACGGCATAGGTCAGAGCCGGCACCGGTCCGAAGAAGTACCAGACGATAAATGTCACAATGGCAGCTCCAATGACTGCAGGTACAAAATAGCCGGCAATC